>DATLZF010000706.1:0-5699 GCA_035574135.1 Candidatus Methylomirabilota bacterium | reverse complement strand
CTGGAGGGACTCTTCCGGGGCGCCGGCTGGAACGTCATCAAGGTGATCTGGGGCTCGGACTGGGACGAGTTGCTGGCCCGTGACACGCACGGGCTGCTGCTCAAGCGCATGGAGGAAACTCTCGACGGAGAGTATCAAAAGTACTCGGTCGAGCCGGGTAGCTACATTCGGAAGCACTTTTTCGGCAAGTACCCGGAGCTGCTGGCCATGGTCAACCACCTGACCGATGACCAGCTACGGAAGATGTACCGCGGCGGCCACGACACGCGCAAGGTGTACGCCGCCTACAAGGCCGCCGTGGAGCACAAAGGCCAGCCGACCGTCATCCTGGCCAAGACCATCAAGGGTTACGGCCTCGGCGAGGCGGGCGAGGGACGCAACATCACTCATCAGCAGAAAAAGCTCAATGAGAAGGAGCTCCGGGAATTTCGCGCCCGCTTCAACGTGCCGGTGAGCGACGACGTCATCGCCGAGATGCCCTTCTACCGCCCCCCCGCCGAGAGCGAGGAGATCCGCTACCTGCTGGCGCGGCGGCAGGCGCTGGGCGGTTTTCTGCCCAAGCGCGTGGTCAAGGCTCCCCCCCTGGCCATTCCCCCGGTTGCTGACGAGTTTCTCAAGGCGGGCAAGAACGAAGCCTCGACGACGATGGCGTTCGTGCGGCTCCTGGGCACGCTGCTACGTCACAAGGGCATCGGCCGTCACATCGTGCCCATCATCCCCGACGAAGCCCGCACTTTCGGCATGGACGGGCTTTTCCGGGAGATTGGCATTTACTCGCCCAAGGGACAGCTTTACGAACCGGTGGACCGCGCCAGTCTGCTCTACTATCACGAAGCCAAAGACGGACAGATTCTCGAAGAAGGGATCAACGAGGCCGGCTCGATTGCCAGCTTCATCGCAGCCGGCAACGCTTACGCCACACACGGGATCAACATGATCCCCTTCTTCATTTATTACTCCATGTTCGGGTTCCAGCGGATTGGCGACCAAATCTGGTGTGCCGGTGACATGATGGTAAAAGGCTTTCTGTTGGGCGCCACCGCCGGGCGCACCACGCTGAACGGCGAGGGACTCCAACACCAGGATGGGCACAGTCATCTGCTGGCGACCACCGTACCGAACCTCCGCGCCTATGACCCCGCTTTCGCCTACGAGGTGGCCGTGATCATTCACGACGGCATGAAGCGCATGTACGAGCAGGGCGAGAACGTCTTCTATTACATCACGCTCTACAATGAGAACCACACCATGCCGGTGATGCCGCCGGGTGTCGAAGATGGCATTCTCAAGGGGCTGTACAAATTCCGGCCCGGCCCGGCAGGCTTGAAGCACAAAGCGCATTTGCTGGGCAGCGGGCCCATCATCCAGAGCGCGCTCAAGGCCCAGCAGATACTGGCTGAACACTATGATGTCTCCGCCGATGTCTGGAGCGCCACCAGCTACAAGCAACTCCGCACCGAGGCGCTGGCCTGCGCGCGTTGGAACATGCTGCATCCACTGGAACCAGCCCGGCAAAGTTACCTGGAATCGGTGCTGGCGCCGGAGCAGGGGGTGTTCGTCGCCGTGAGTGACAACATGAAACTCGTGCCCGATCAAATCGCCCCGTGGGTGCCGGGCGGGCTGACCACGCTGGGTACGGATGGCTTCGGGCGCAGCGACACGCGCGAGCGGCTGCGGCGTTTCTTCGAAGTGGACGCCGAATCCACCGTCGTCGCCACCCTCGCGGCGTTGGCGCGAAAAGGTGCCCTTGGTCGTGATGTGGTGGCCCGCGCGATCAAGGATCTCGGCGTTGATCCCGAAAAGGCCGCGCCGGTCTGTGCCTGAAGCGGGCCCTGTTTGGCCGCCGCCTTCGTCGCACGTGTCCGCAGGCGTGCCTCGAATCGGGACACTCGGACGTTCCATAACGGATCCCGCGCCTTTGGCAGCTTGGCTGGCGGACCGCTGCAGCCGTGCCGACCGTGTTGGAAGTGGGAGCCGAACGTTGCCGATTCAACCGCCTTCGGTCAGCGAGACAACGTTGGCCAACGGTGTGCTGATTTGAGACGCAAATGGCGAAAAAGGTCATCGAGCCTGGTTGGGGAGCGAATGAGCAACTCCCCAATGTGATCCTCACGCTCGCGCAGTTTTGCCTCTTCGCCGTGGATGACCTTTCGCCATCCGCCATCGACGATTGCGATGACGAAGGATGCGGCACGGCCGACACGGCGAAGGATGAACTCCTTTGAAGATTGGGCGCAGCTTTGGCGGCTGTACGTCGGGTGACGATCTTCGATAGGCCGAGGCAGGGCTGATTGCTCCCTGCTTGAGGGGGGAAGGATCGGCGGCCTGCATTCTCGGCTCGATGCGCTTCCGCTCCGGAGCGCCCACATCTCGCACGGACCCGGGGACCGTGCTGCCTCCGCCGCACATTCGCTGCTGTCAACTTTCGACGCAATGGAAGTCTGGAGTTTGGATGGAATCAGAGCGCCGGGGACGCCCAATCGGGACAAGACACCGACCAGAATCTGGAAACGGAATTTTCCCACGCCTCGGCTGACCGACCGCTTCCGTCGGCTAATCCCGTGGATTGCTTGAACTTGTTGTCCGGCTGAACCGGCGTCGGCTACTGCGCCAGCGATAACGCGCGGCCGCGCCGCCGTGTCTTGGCAATCGGGAAGCTAAAGGCCGCATGTGCAGAACGCGTTTGTTTGTGAAGTTCGCGCGAAGCGGCGGTGGGAGATGCGGGCGCTGGCGTTCGTGGCGGCGTTGATCAGTGGGGGGCCGGTCCTGCTGGCCCAGACCAGTGTCACCCTCGCGTGGGATCCGAACCCTGAAACCAATCTTGTCGGCTACATCGTTCGGTACGGAACCTCCAGCGGCAACTACAGCACCACGGTGCCGGTCGGGCTGGCTACCAGCCGGCAGATCACCGGCTTGACACCCGGCACGACCTACTATTTCGCCGTCTATGCGCGCAACGTCTTCGATCTCGAGAGCGTCCCCTCCGATGAAGTCAGCTACACGCTACCCCCGACCAGCACACCCCCTCCCACCAACAACACCGCCCCGGTGATCTCGACCATTGCCAATCAGACGGTGAATCGCAATACGTCCACCGGGCCGATCCCTTTCACGATTGGCGACGCCCAAACGTCGGCAGCGAACCTGACTCTGTCCGCCAGCAGTTCGGCAACAGGGCTCCTGCCACCAGCCAACGTGGTGTTCGGGGGTAGCGGCAGCAATCGGACGGTGAGCGTCACGCCCGGGGTCGATCGCGTTGGAACTGCGACAATCACCATCACGGTCAGTGACGGTTATCTAACGGCGACCCGGGCGTTCAACGTCACCGTGTTGGCGGGGAGTTCCTCAAACACGCCTCCGACGATCACGGCTCTGGCCAACCAGACGGTGAACGAGGACACGGCCACGCCGACCCAGTCATTCACGATTGGCGATGGCGAGACCGCGGCGAGCAGCCTGACGCTAACCGCAGCTTCCTCGAATCCCACGCTCGTGCCGACCAATCGAATCATGCTGGGCGGCAGCGGGGCCAATCGAACGGTGTCGGTGCTCCCGGCGACCAATCAATCGGGCACGGCGACGATCACGTTGACCGTCGGTGACGGAACGACCACGGCAGCACGCTCCTTCGTGGTGACGGTCAATGCCGTCAACGATAGCCCGACTCTCAGCGCCATCGCCAATCAAACGATTAACGAGGATTCCGCCACGGCAGCGTTGCCGGTCACCGTCGGGGATGTCGAGACCGCGGCGGCCAGCTTGACGCTATCGGCCAGTTCTTCGAATCCGACCTTGGTGCCCGCCAACCGAATCGTCCTGGGCGGCAGTGGCGCCAACCGAACGGTGACGGTGTACCCGGCGACCAATCAATCGGGCACGGCGACGATCACGTTGACCGTCAGCGACGGAGCAGCCACCAGCAGTCGTTCGTTCGGATTGACCGTTTCTGCCGTCAACGACGCTCCGATCATCACGGCGATTCCGAACCAGACAGTAACGGCAGGCAGCACAACACCTGCGATTCCGATGACCATCGGCGACGTCGAGACAGCGGCCACCAGCCTCACACTCAGCGGCGCGTCCTCGAACCCCATCCTCGTTCCGAACAACCAGATCACGTTCGGAGGCAGCGGCAGCAACCGCACCGTGACGGTTCGCCCGGCTGCCGGCCAGACCGGCACCGCGACGATTACCGTCACCGTGAGCGATGGATCGCTGACGGCCAGCCGGGCTTTCGCCGTCTCCGTGACGGCGGCGTCCAACACGGCACCGGTGATCTCCAGCTTGGCGGACCAGTCGGTGGCGGAGAACCAGGCGCTGGCAGCCTTGGGTTTCACGGTCAGCGATGCGGAGACGGCGGCCTCGTCTCTGGTCGTAAGCGCGGCGTCATCGAACCCGGCCTTGGTGCCGACCAACCGGATCACCCTGGGCGGCAGCGGCAGCAGCCGGACGGTGACAGTCCAGCCAGCCTCGAACCAGGTGGGGCAGGCGACCATCACGCTGACGGTCAGCGATGGAAGTCTCACCGCGTCGAGATCCTTTGTCTTGACGGTTGTGGCAGCCAGCAACACCGCACCGGCCATGACGGCGATCGCGGACGTGACCATCGATGAGGACGGCGTGGCCTCCGCAGTGGGATTTTCCATCAGTGATCGCGAAACCGCAGCGGACGCTTTGATCGTGTCAGCCAGTTCCTCGAATGTGGAATTGCTCCCTCTGGATCGCATTGCCTTGGGCGGCTCCGGGCACGTGCGGCATGTGACGCTTCGCCCGGTGCCGGAACGCTCGGGCACCTCCACAATCAGCCTGACGGTCAGCGACGGCTCCCTGACGGCGACGCGAACGTTTGTCGTGACGGTGGATGCGGTTAACGATGCCCCGACCATCTCCGCCATCGGCAATCAAGTGGTCCTGCGCGACGGTCTGTCTGCGCCCATCCCCTTTACGGTGGGAGACATCGATACGCCGCTGGACGATCTGATCGTTTCAGTCAGTGCCGGCGCCCCCGGGTTGTTGCCAGTCAGCGGCATCTTGCTGACAGGCAGTGGGGCCAACCGAACGCTGCAATTACGTCCAGCGACAAACCAAGTGGGCACGACCACCGTAACAGTGACGGTCAGCGATGGAGTGCTGAACGCCAGGGAACAATTCAATCTGACGGTAGTGGTCACGAACAGCCCGCCGGTGATCACCTTGCCACCGGGGTTTGCGACCACGGCCGACAGAGCGGCATGGTTGCGGGGCCTCAATGTGGAGGATCGCGATTCCGGGGAAAGCAACGTGACCGTTCGGTTGAGTGTGGACTACGGCACTCTGACGCTGAACGCGGGCGTGGCGGGAGGATTGTCGGCGTCCCAGATCTCCGGCAACGGCTCGAGCGTCGTCACCGCGAGTGCGTCGTTGACGGCCCTCCGCGTGACGCTGGAAGCAACCAACGGACTGGTGTTTCAACCTCCGGCAGGCTTCGTCGGCGAGGCGTTGTTGACTGTCATGGCCAACGACAACGGCCACACCGGGGCGGGCGGCGACATGAGGGATTCGAGGACCGCAGGCATCGCGGTGACGGGCAGCAGCCTTGCAGGCTGGCGAACGCGGGCCTTCGGAGAAGGGGTTGTGAATGATCCCGACGCGGAGGCGACGATCTGGGGCGACGCGGCGGACCCGGATGAGGATGGTCGGCAGAACCTGCTGGAGTTCGC
>DATLZF010000705.1:0-8864 GCA_035574135.1 Candidatus Methylomirabilota bacterium | reverse complement strand
GCCCGCTGCAAATCCTCCAGGCCCAGGCCCCGGCGCTGGCCGGGGCGGTGTTAAACTGGCGTCCCCTCAACCTCTCCAAACGCCACCACCTCTACTTGCCTTCCCCCCACCACCGGGGTCACGATCTACCCAGCTTTCCCTCTTGGCGTCCGACTGCCATGGCGGATCGCATCGGGGCAAGGCTCGGCTTGCCCAAACTCGGTCTGTCTGTATGCTCCCGGCCTTGTGGACGCCGGCAGTGTTGGGAGCGTCCGGGCGACACACAACATTCAACCGAGAGATCATACTATGGCATTGCGGCTGGGCGATCTGGCGCCGAATTTCATCGCGGAAACCACCGAGGGCAAAATCGACTTCCACCAATGGCTGGGCTCCAGTTGGGGCGTCCTCTTCTCGCACCCGCGGGACTACACACCCGTCTGCACCACCGAACTCGGGACGGTGGCAAAGATGAAACACGAGTTCGACCGGCGCAATGTCAAGGTCATCGCCATCAGTGTGGATGCGCTCAACGACCATCACGGTTGGATTTGCGACATCAATGAGACGCAGAACACCCGGGTGAACTTCCCCATCATTGCCGACCCGAAGCGCGAGGTGGCGTCGCTCTACGACATGATCCATCCCAACGCGGACGACACCTTCACCGTCCGATCGGTCTTCGTCATCGGGCCGGACAAGAGGATCAAACTCACCGTGACCTATCCGGCTTCGACCGGTCGCAACTTTCTCGAACTGCTGCGCGTGATCGACTCGTTGCAACTGACGGCCCATCACAAGGTCGCCACCCCGGCCAACTGGGAACCCGGGCAGGACTGCATCATCGTGACCGCAGTGAAGGACGAGGAAGTGCCCGCGCTCTTCCCGAAGGGCATGCGCAAGGTCAAACCCTACCTGCGCTACACCCCTCAGCCCAACGCGTGACGGGCCGCTCCGGTTGCCGCAGGGGGCGGGCAGTCTCCCACCCCCTTGCCTGTTCCCGGTGGGGTGTGGCTGCGGCCCTCCCTGGCCGGGACGATGCCCGGGGTGCGGACTCAACCAGCTCCCCCTGAGCAGCTCTCGTTGGCCGGTAATGTGCTCGGAATCAGCCGGTATGTTGGCACCACGCCGTCTCTAAAATTGACAATGAAGTGCGAGTCTCTAACTTGCGACCGCGACGTCCCCCGCATGGCGATGTTGCCCGATATGAGATTGTTGCAAACGCTCGGCCGTCGCGCCTCGTGGCTCCCAATGCTGCTCACGCTGTGGATGATGGCGGGCCCGCTCCGGGCCCAGACGCTCCCCGGCCGAGCCGAGGTGCGGGCGATCAAGGGGCAGGCGTTCGTCTCCGTCGGGGCCGCTCCGGCCAGGCCGCTCAAGGTGGGAACCGTTCTGCTGACGGGCGCCACCATTCGGACAGGGCCGGACTCGCTCGTGGATCTGTTCCTCGGCAACAGCGCCGGCGTCCTGCGAATCACCGAGAACTCCACCCTCGTCCTCGACCGGCTGACGCTGATCGAAACGGGGTTGGACCGGGTGGTCGAAGTGCAACTGAACCTTCCGGAGGGCCAGATCCTCGGCAACGTCAACAAGCTGTCCGGCGCTTCGAAGTATGAGATCAAGGTGCCCAACGGTGTGGCGGGAATCCGCGGCACCCGCTTCCGCTTCGGCGCCAAGGGCGACGTGGTGCTGCTGGACGGTGCCCTGATTTTTGTGCATGTCGGTCCCGGCGGCAATCCGGTGCCCTACACGATGACCGCGCCGCCGGCCGTGATGTTTTCCCCCTCGACCGGCGTGCAACTGGCGACGCCGGCGGTGATCCAGGAAGTGACGGGACAGATGGGGCGCCCGCAGCGCTCCGCGCCGCCATCCAAGACCGCCCGCAATTTCGACAACCCCCAGCCCGAGCCGGAAGTCATCGTCAGTCCGGTCACCGGGCAGTAAGCCCGGCGGCCCCGGCCCCCACGGAATTGGGAACTCGACTTCAGCGCGCCCGACGAAGGGCTTCCCCCTCCGGGGAGGTGGCGCCCACGCCGTGATCCCGAACGCGCGCACGGTGGTGCCCCTGCTGATCGGGGGCACCGTTGTCATCCTGGTGGGAGCGGCCCAGGTTTTGACACTGCGTGTCCCGAGCTTCGACTTCTTCCGGCGGCTCGAATGGATGAGCTACGACTGGCGCGTGCGTCAGGCGGCGCGGTCCGACCGCGTTGTCTGCGCGCCCAACCTGGGCTTCGTCTTCATCAGTGACGAGTCGGCCGAGATGCTGTTGAACGGCCGGCTCGATTACCAGGTGGGCCTTTACTGGCCCCGGTTCGTCTATGGCCGGTTGGTCGAGGAACTCGCCGCCCAGGGTGCCGAGGCCGTCGCCTTCGACGTGTTGTTCCCCGACCGGCGTCCTGATCATCCGCCCGCCGTGCTGCCGGACGGCACGGAGGAGGCCTCCGATTACTTCTTCGAGCGCCAGCTCCGCGCGGCCGGCAACGTCATCCTCGCCGCGGACAAGGGCGCCCTGCCGGCGGAACCATTTCGCAACGCGGCATGGGCGCTGGGCGATGTGGGCACGACGCGCGAGTCGGACGGCATTCTGCGTCGGGTCAAAGCCTTCGAGTACTACCGCGTGTGGCATCCGCTCATCCGCCAGGCGCAGGCCCGGGAGGCGTTCCGGGTCGATCCGCAGGGCATTGCCTTCCAGGCGTCGAATCAGCCGCCGGTGTGGCTGCCCATCGATGCCGACGGGCGCTTCAACCAGGCCGATCTCTTCCGGATTCTTAGCGGTGCCGAGCCCCCGGCCGGCGTCAGCCCGATGGCTCCCGCCTATACCGACCTTCGTGTCTGGGACATGGGCATCGTGCTCGCCGCCCGACATCTAAAACTGGATCTCGCGCGGGCCGTGGTCGAACCCGGGCGTCGCATCATCCTCCGGGGCGAAAACCACGAGGAACGGGTGATTCCCGTGGACGCGGAGAACCGATTCTACGTGGACTGGAGCCTCACCCCGTTCGATGGCCACCTGATGCGCGAATCCATCCACAGCCTGCTCGTGCAGGAGATGGACCGCCGCCAGGGTCGGACCAACGACCTCACCCCTCGCTGGCGCGACAAGCTGGTGGTGGTCGGCTCTGTCGCCTCGGGCAACGACCTGACCGATCTCGGCGCCACGCCGCTGGAAAAGGAGACCTACCTCACCAGCCGGATCTGGAACGTGGCCAACTCCGTCATCCTCGGCCGGTTCATCCGTGCCCCGTCGCCGCTGAACGAATTCCTTTTCACGGCGGCCATTTCGTTGATCGCTGCCATCGTCACGTGGAAGCTCCGCACTCTCTGGGCCGTCCTGCTGGTGGGGTCGTTCGCGGCGCTGTACTTCGCGGCGGCCACCTACGCGTATATCGACTCGCGGTTCTGGCTGCCGTTGGTCTTTCCCTTGAGTGGGTTGCTGCTCTCCCACTTCGGCCTGGTAAGCTACCGGGCCGTGTTCGAGCAAAGCGAGCGCCGGCGCGTGCGCGCGATTTTCTCCCGCATCGTCTCTCCCAACGTCGTCAACGAACTGCTCCGCGCCGAAAAGCTCTCCCTCGAAGGGGCGCGCCGCGAAGTCACGATCCTCTTCGCTGACGTTCGCGGCTTCACCGAGATGACCGACCGCCGCCATTCCGAGGCCGAGCAGATGGCGCGCGAGCGCGGGTTGACCGCCGCTGCCGCCGAGGAGCTGCTCGAAGCCCAGGCCCGGGAGGTGCTCCGCACCGTCAACCTCTACCTCAGTGCGGTGGGCGATGTGATCAAACGCCACGAGGGCACGCTCGACAAATACATCGGGGACTGTGTCATGGCCTTTTGGGGTGCGCCCACGCCACAGGAGCGCCACGCCCTTCTGGCCGTGCGCGCCGCCATTGATGCCCAGCGCGCCATCCATGCCATCAATGCGCAACGTGCCGCCGAGAACGAACGCCGGACCGCCGAAAACCGGCGCCGCACCGCAACCGGCGAGCCTCCCCTGCCGCTGCTGGACCTGCTCTGGCTGGGCACCGGATTGAACACCGGCCCGGTCACGGTGGGGTTGATGGGCTCGCCGGCGCACATCGTCAACTTCACCGTGTTCGGCCGCGAGGTGAACGTGGCTTCCCGGCTCGAGGGCGTTTCGGGGCGCGGCCGCATCATCATCGGTGAGAGCACTTACCGTCAGCTTCAGCGCGATGATCCGGCACTGGCCGCCCGGTGCGTCGCGATGGAACCTGTCTCGGTCAAGGGCATCCGTGAACCGGTGAGAATCTTCGAGGTCCCGTGGCGGGGGATTGGCGAACCCGCGGAGGTCGAGCACCCCCGGTCCCGAGACGGGACGGCGCCGGCGACGCCACGAGTTAGCGTTTGACCCGCTGCCGGCGCCTTCCCTACGGTTGCCGAGTCCGGGTCCGTCGCTTTGTTGCTTCGCCGGAGTTGATCATGAGATTTGCATTGCCCCTCTTGTGCATCGCCCTCGCCCTCGGTCCGGCCGGGTGCAAACCGCCCGCCGGCGCCAGCGCCGGACGCGGGCCGGGAACGTTTGCCGTTCAGGCGGTCGTCATCGAAGCGCGGCGCCAGCCGGTCTCGGAGACGCTCTCGCTGGTCGGCAGCATCGCCGCCAACGAAATGGTGGAACTCAAGTCGGAGGCCGAGGGCATGGTCGAGGAAATCCTGTTCCAGGAAGGCCAGCCGGTGAAGCAGGGAGATTTGTTGGTGAAGCTGGATGAATCCAAGTTCGCCGCCGCCGTGGCCGAGGCGGAGGCCAACTTCAAGTTGAGCCAGGTGACCTTCGAGCGGAGCAAGGAGCTGTTCCGCGAACAACTCATCTCCCAGCAGGAATTCGATCAGGCGGCCGCCCAGTTTCAGGCCAACCAGGCCGGTCTCGAACTCAAGCGCCGTCAGTGGAAGGACACGCGCATCCACGCACCCTTTGCCGGCATCGTGGGCGCGCGCCAGGTCAGCCCCGGGCAGGTCATCTCCAAGAACACCACCCTGACCTGGCTGGTAAACCTCGACCCGGTGAAGGTCGAGGTGAACGTGCCCGAGCGCTACCTCGGCCAGGTGGCGATCGGGCAGACCATCGAGTTTTCGGTGGCGGCGTTTCCGCAGGAGAAGTTCAAGGGCGAGGTCTATTTCATCTCCCCCCAGTTGGACCCCGCGACCCGCACCGCGCTGGTCAAGGCCCGCATCCCGAATCCGGCCCACAAGCTCAAGGGCGGCATGTTCGCGGGGCTGGATCTGACCCTGCAACTGCGCGAGTCGGCCATCGTCGTGCCCGAGCCGGCCCTGATGAGCAACGGGGACAACGTGACGGTGTTCGTCGTGGACGACCAGAGCCTGGCCCAGATCCGGCCCGTGAAGGTGGGCGTGCGCCTGGCCGGCAAGGCCGAGGTGCTCTCCGGATTGCAACCGGGCGAGAAAGTCGTGGTGGAAGGCGTGCAAAAGCTCTATCCCGGCGCGGCGGTCAAGTTGGCCCCCGCGGAAAATGCGGCGCCATACTTGAACTGAAGCTGTCGAAGGCCCGCCTCCCCTCCCCGCCATGTTTCTCAGCCAGGCCAGCATTAAACGCCCCGTCCTCGCGACGATGATGAACCTCGTCCTCGTGCTCTTCGGCGTCATCGGCCTGAGCCGGTTGCCGGTGCGCGAGCTGCCGGACATCGACCCTCCCATCGTCTCGGTCACCACCGTCTATCCCGGCGCCAACGCCCAGGTGGTCGAGACCGAGGTGACCGAACGGCTCGAGGAAGTGATCAACAACATCGAGGGCATCAAGACGCTCAGCAGCGAGAGCCGCGAAGGCGTCAGCAACATCAGTATCGAGTTCGACCTGTCCCGCGACATCGACATCGCCGCGCAGGACGTGCGGGATCGCGTCTCCCGCGTGCGTGGCCAGCTTCCGGAGGACATCCTCGAGCCAATCATTTCCAAGCAGGACGCCGACGCGCAGCCCATCATCTGGATCGGCCTCAACAGCGACCGCTATTCCCCCGTGGACCTCACCGTGCTGGCGGAGCGGCAGATCAAACCCCGCCTCCAGGGCGTGAGCGGCGTGTCCTCCGTCATGATTGGCGGCGAGAAACGCTACGCCATGCGGTTGTGGCTGGATTCGGCGCGCATGGCCGCCCGTCAGGTGACCGTGCTCGACGTGCAGCGCGCCCTCCGGCAGCAGAACATCGAGCTTCCCAGCGGCCGGGTGGAGAACCTGGATCGCGAGATGACCATCCTGACCCGGGGTGAACTCAAGACCGCCGAAGAGTTCAATGAACTGGTCATTCGCGCCGAGGGCGCCAACCTGGTCAAACTCCGGGACGTGGGACGGGCGGAGGAGGGGGCGGAGGATTACCGCACCATCGCCCGCGCCCGCGGCAAACCGTGCGTCTTCCTGGGCGTGGTCAAGCAGGCCAAGGGCAACACCGTGGCGGTGGCCCACGGCATTCATGCCGAAGTGGCCGCCCTCGCGCCGACGCTGCCACAGGGTTGCGATTTGTGGGTGGCGTACGATTCCAGCAAGTACATCGAGAAAGCCATCCACGAAGTGTGGGTGACGCTGGGCCTGGCCTTTTTGCTCGTGGTGGTGATCATCTTCGTCTTCCTGCGCAATCTCCGCTCGACGCTCATCCCGGCCGTTGCCATCCCCGTCTCCATCCTGGGCACCTTCGCCATCCTCTACCTCTTGGGCTACTCGGTAAACATCCTGACCATGCTGGCGCTGGTGCTGGCCATCGGCGTGGTGGTGGATGACGCCATCGTGGTGCTCGAGGCCATCTACCGGCACGTCGAGGAAGGGCTTCCGCCGCTGAAAGCGGCGATCAAGGCGATGGAGGAAATCAGCTTCGCCGTCATCGCCATCACGATTTCCCTGGTGGCGGTCTTCGCGCCGCTGGCGTTCCAGAAAAGCACCACCGGCCGGCTCTTCATCGAGTTTGCCGCCGCGATCTGCGGCTCCGTGATCATCTCCGCCTTCGTGGCGCTCACGCTGACGCCGGCGATGTCCGCTCGGATTCTCAAGCCGCTGCACGGCGTCCGGCACGGGGCGCTGTTTAACTTCTTCGAGCGCGGTTTTCACTGGATCACGGATCATTATGTGGCCGGGTTGCGGTGGTCGTTGCGGCATCGGTGGGTGATCGTGCTGGTAACCTTGGGCACCGTGGCCGCCATGGTCGCGGCGTATCGCGGTCTGGAGCAGGACTTCCTGCCGCAGGAGGACAAGAGCCGGATGTTCGCCTACGTCATCACGCCCAACGGCTCGACCAGCGAGTTCACCGACCGGCAGTTGCGCAAGGCCGAGCGTATCATCGCCTCCGTGCCCGAGGTGGAGAGTTATGGCGCGATGGTGGCGCCCGGTTTCAGCGGCCCCGGCCAGGCCAGCTTCGGCATCGTGTTCGTCAGCTTCAAGGACCGCCACCTGCGCGGTCGGTCAGTGCAGGACATCGTGCTCGGGCCGGGAGGCTTGCAATCGCGGTTCATGACCGAGGTCGAGGGCGGGCTGGCCATTGCCAACCTGCCCAAGGCCATCGAGGTGAATTTCCGCGACGCGCCCTACGAGTTGATCCTGCAACACCAGGACCTGGACCAGTTGGCTCACGTGTCCCATCAGATCGCCAACCGTATCCGCGCCATGACGAATGCGGCCGGCCGGCCGCTCCTGAGCAACGTGCGCGTCGGCTACGAGTTGAACAAACCGGAACTGCGCCTGACCATTGATCGCAACCGGGCTGCCGCCCTGGGGGTCAGCGTCGAGGACATCTCGCGCACGTTGCAAATCCTTTTTGGCGGCCTGGACCTCAGCCGGGTGAAACTCGGCGGCAAGGAATACCAGGTCATTGCCCAACTGGAACGCGCGTCGCGTCTGACGCCGCAGGATCTCGACAGCGTTTTCGTTCGCAACGGGAAAGGTGAATTGATTCAACTGAGCACGGTGGTCAAACGCGAGGCCGGCGCCGCGCCCAACGCCATCAACCACTACGCCCGCCTGCGCAGCGCCAGCATCACCGCCTCGCCCGGCGCGGTGCCCATCGGCACCGTCGTGCGGGAAACGGAGACCCTGCTGGCGCAAGAACTGCCCGCCGGCTTCCTGTACGCGTGGGGCGGTGACGCCAAGAATCTCAAGGACGCCACCACCGAGGTCTGGTGGGTGCTCGGGCTGGCGGCGATCATCGTGTACATGACACTGGCCGCGCAGTTCGAGAGCCTGGTGCATCCGTTCACAGTCATGCTGGCCCTGCCGCTGGCGGCGGCGGGCGCCTTCGGAACGTTGTGGCTGCTCGACTTCGGCGGCAAGGCCGGCCTCTATCCGCCGATTGCCGCCATGAACGTGAATCTTTTCAGCCAGATCGGTCTGGTGCTGCTGGTCGGGTTGGTCACCAAAAACTCGATCCTGCTCGTCGAGTTCGCCAACCAGCGCGTGGCGGGCGGAGACGACTCACGCGGGGCGATGATCGAGGCCGGGCGAGTGCGGCTGCGGCCGATTTTGATGACGGCTTTCTCGACCATCGCCGGCATTCTGCCCATTGCCATCGGCTTCGGCGCGGGCGCCGAGAGCCGGCGTCCGATGGGCGTGGCCGTGGTGGGCGGCATGGTCACCAGCACGTTCCTGACGTTGTTCGTCATTCCCACCGTCTATACTCTGTTGGCCGACCTGGCCGGCTGGATGAAGCGCGCGCCAGCGACTTCTCCTGTGCCGGCGCCCCTCCCGTCGGGTAAGTAAGCTTCTGCGCGTTCGTCCCGCGGTGGCTGTGGCCCGGCAAGGTCCCGGCCGCGGCGACGGTTCATCGCGAGAGATCCGATTGCCGCAGGACCGCGAACTGGTGGCGGCGAAGCACTTGTTCGGCGACTTCGTTGTCCTCCATGCTCAAACCAAGGATGGAAGTGCCCTGCGGGTGCGGAATGAA
>DATLZF010000704.1:0-2425 GCA_035574135.1 Candidatus Methylomirabilota bacterium | reverse complement strand
TCAGCGGCGACGACCGCTGGCTGGCGCTGACCGAGCCGCTATCGGTCACCAACCTGCTCCTGGTCGATCTGACTTCCGGGCGGCTGGCGGGATTCGCGCCGGGGCCGATTCGCCGGCAGGTCATCCGGCTCGATCCCGCCGGCACGCGGCTGGCGCTGCACCGCGACTCGGCGCTGGAGGTTTGGGACCGGGATCTGAGCCGGCGGATGGATTCACTGCCGTTGCAGATCCCATTGAGCAGCGTGGAATGGGACACTGCGGGGCGCCGGCTCGCGCTGGGGGACGCGCGGGGTGACATTCGGTTATGGGATGTGGCAACGGGCCAGGTGCAGCTCCTGGCCGGGCATGCCGGCACAGTGACGCGCCTGGCGTTCAGCCCGGACGGCGCGTGGCTGGCGAGCACGTCGTTCGATGGCACCAGCCGGCTGTGGGACCTGACGCGCGGCCAGGCTGCGCTGACCACCGGCGAAGGGAAGGCCTTGTCTTTCGATGCCTCCGGCGGGCGACTGGGCTTCGAGCAACGCGGCCTGGGTCTCGGTCTCTGGCGCATCCAGACCGGCTTGGGCCATCGCGTACTCCGTCCCGCCGGCGGACGGACCGAGGCGGCATACAAACTGGATCTCTCGCCTGATGGCCGGTGGCTCGCCTGGGCAAAAGCGGATGCCTTGCACGTCTGGGACCTCGACACCGGCGGGCTACCCTCGTTTCGGCCCATGACGAATCTGTTGACGACGTTTTGGGAGTCGTCGCGGCCGGAACTGTTCCTCCTCTTCCATGATCGCATCGAAAGGCGGACGATTGGTTCGGGGGACGCGGCTGCGGGGGAAGCGATCCGACTGGGCACGCCGGTGCCGGTGCCCTTGCCCGCCGGCTTTGCGCCGCGAATGGCCGTGGTGAGCGGGGACGGACAAACCCTGGCCGTGGCTGGAGCAAACCGGCGCGTGGTGGTGCTGGGTGTGGGCCAAAGCGAACCCCGAGCCTGGCTGGCCGGAGCATGTAATCCGGTCGGCCCGCTGGGCAGCGGCAGCGGCACGGGGTCCGGGCGCATGGCGCTGGACACTGCGGGCCGCTGGCTGGCCACCTGCGACATGTATCAGACGCCCGGCCCGCACGTGTGGGATGCCCGCACCGGCACACTGATCCGCAAGCTGCCGACCGGCACGGCCACCGTGGGCTTCAGCCGGGATGGCTGGTGGTTGGCGACCTGCGGCCGGGAAGAGATCGCCCTGTGGTCCACGGACGCTTGGACCAACGTGTGGCGCGCGCCGCGCTGGGGTCAACCGCCATTGGAGGGCGTGCTGGCGTTCAACGGCGATGGCTCCCGGATGGTCGTGGCCAAATCGCATCAACTCGTCCAACTGCTCGACACGCGGAGCGGGGCGGAACTGGCCACGTTTACCGCGCCGAACCTCTCGGCCCTCTCCGGGCTTCGGTTCAGCGTGGATGGCCGCCGCATCGTCGTGGGGCTGGAGAACGACGGCGTGCAGGTCTGGGACCTGCCGCCGATCCGCGGAGAACTGGCGAAGCTGGGGCTGGACTGGGAGCCGCCCCGGGTGAGGCCGCTTGCCCGCGCGCCGGGCGCGCTCCGCGTCGTGGAGCGCCCCTTCTGGATCATGCTTGTCGGCCTGGGGGGCGTCGTTGTGGCCACCGTCATCGCCGTGCTGGCTTTGCGACGGCATCGGCGGCTGGTTCACGAGTTTGTGCAGAGCGAGGCCACGGCGCAGGCGCGGCAGCGCGAACTGGAGATGGCACGGGTGGAGTTGATGCACAGCCAGAAGATGAAGGCCCTCGGCACGTTGGCGGCGGGCATCGCGCATGATTTCAACAATCTTCTTTCGGTGATCCGCATGTCCAATCAACTCATCGGCCGCGCCACCAAAGGCAGAGCGGACGTGGCCGAGGAGGTGGGCAACATCGAGGAAGCCGTCCTCCAGGGTAAACAGGTTGTCGCCTCGATGCTGGGTTACAGCCGCGAGAGGCCGGAAGCCGACGGGGTGTGCGATGTGGACGAAGTGGTGGAGGAGACCGTGTCGCTGTTGAGCCGGGAATTTCTCAGTGGCATCGAGTTGACACTGGCGCTGGACCGGCACGCGCCGCCGGTGCGCGTGGGGCGTGGGCGCATCGAGCAAATTCTGTTAAACTTGGTCGTGAACGCCAGCGAGGCGATGAAAGGCCAGGGCCGACTCGAGATTGGCGTCCGCGGGGCGGTCCCCGAGGCGGAACAGAGCTTCGTGCTGCGACCGCGGCCAGCGGCACACTTCGTCGAGTTGACCGTGGCGGATTCTGGCCATGGCATCGCCCCGGACATCCTGCCGCGCATCTTTGAGCCGTTCTTTACGACGAAGAACACCGGCACACGCCAGGGCACCGGGCTGGGACTGTCCATGGTTTACACGATAGCGGAGCAGGAAGGGCTGGGGCTGGC
>DATLZF010000703.1:0-3798 GCA_035574135.1 Candidatus Methylomirabilota bacterium | reverse complement strand
CCGCCGCTACGCCACCGCCAACGACCTGGCGCTCGACCTGCAACGTTTTCTGGACAATGAACCGGTGCAGGCCCGTCCCCCCAGCAATCTTTACCGATTGCAGAAGCTCGTTCGCCGCCATCGCGGCGCCTTCGCCGCTGCCGCCGCCGTGATCATCGCCCTGACCGCCGGCGCGGGCCTCAGTCTCTGGCAGGCCCTGCGCGCCACCCGTGCCGAACACGCCGCCCTCCAAGCGCAGCAACGCGAGGTCGCCTTGCGCCATCAGGCCGAACACGAGCGGGAACGTGCCGAACGGGAGCGCGCCTCCGCCCGACTGAACGAGTACGTGGCGGACATCAACCTGGCCCAGCAATCCTGGACCGCCGGCAACCTCGGCCGCGCCCTCCAACTGCTCGACAAACACCGGCCCAAGACCGGAGAGCCGGACCTGCGCGGCTTCGAGTGGCGTTACCTCTGGCAGCTTTGCCAGGGGGATCCCCACACGACGCTTCCGGACCAGGGCGAGGCCGTGCAATCCCTCGCCTACTCGCCGGATGGCCGCCTGCTGGCCGTCGGGTTGTGGGAGAAACTCAGCGTTTGGAATCTGCAAACCCGAACCTGCATCGCCACCCTCCCCAAGGGCGGCCTGTCCCTGGCCTTCACTCCGGACGGTCGCTCGCTCATCTCCGCCAGCGCGTCCACGGTGCGGGTGTGGGACACCAGCGACTGGTCGGAACGCCTCGCGCTGCCCGAGAACTCCGGACCGATTTCGCTCTCGGCCAACGGCACCCGGCTGGCCACCGTCACCCGCAACGGGGTCCGGGTTTGGGATACAGCAAACTGGCGGGAGGTGCATTTCGCTCCCGAGGCCTTCGCTCCCATCGCCCTGTCGGCCGACGGCCGGCTGCTGGCCACCGACACGCGCGCGGGACTCACCATCTGGCCCCTCGGCCACGCCTCTGCCCCGCGGGTGATGGAGGATTCGACCAATCTCTTCGGCCGGTTGGGGCGGTTCTTTCGCAACGACCGCGCCGTGGTCTTCTCGCCCGATGGCCGGCACCTCCTCGCCCCGAGGAACTCACTGTCGGAGCGCGGCGTCTTCGTCGTGAGCGTCTGGGACACCACCACCGGCCGGGAAGCCGTGATGCCGGACGACCCCGAGCACGTCGAGCATACCGGCGCCATCAGCGCCATCGTCTTCTCGCCGACGGATCCGATCCTGGCCACCGCCAGCCGGGACCATTCGATCCGCCTCTGGGACTTCGAGCGACGTCAGCGCATCGCCATCCGGCAGGGGCACCTCAGTGAAGTCTGGACGCTGGCACTGTCGCCGGACGGGCAGCAGATCGCCAGTGGAGCCAAGGACGGTAGTGTGAAGCTCTGGCCCACGCGGGAACCCGCGAAGACCGACCTGATTCCGGGCAAGTGGCAGCTCGTGGCATTTTCGACGGACAACAAGACCGTGGCAGCCCTCACGCCGGATCGTTTCCTCGTCTTTCTCAACGTTCTCACAGGGGAAGTGGAGCACCAGTTTGCACCGCCCGGCGCCCCAGAACGAGGCCGGCCCCGCTTCGGTCCGCCCCCGGTGGCGCTCACGGCGGATTTCCGCCAACTGGTCCAGGGCGCCGAGCGCGGCTCGATCCAGATCATCGACACCGCCACTCGCGAGACGGCCGTGCTCAACTCGCCGGATGGCCGCGTGGATGCGCTGGCCCTCTCGGGCGACGGGCACCTCCTGGTAACCGCAGCACGGGAACGCCCCATCCGCCTGTGGAACTTGCAAACCCGCACCAACGCCGTGATCGAGGCCGAAGCACAACGTTTGCTGCTCTCGCCGGATGGGAGGACGTTGGCCACCTTCGCCCGCCGGGACAGCGTTCAGTTATGGGACGTGGCCACCCTCACCCTGCGCACCAACCTGGCGGTAGAGTTGCCCCCCGGCTTCGCCGTCTTCCCCGGTGCCACTTTTTCGCCAGACGGCCGGTTGCTGGCCATGCTGACCGAGGACGACACCATCGACCTGTGGGACACCGGCACCGGCGCGTTGTTCGGCACCTGCGTCGGGCACAAACAGGGCGTGTTCTCCGCCGCCTTTTCCCCCGATGGCAAAACGCTCGCCACGGCCAGCGATGACAGCACCATCAAGCTGTGGAACGTGGCCACGCAGCAGGAACTGCTCACCATTCGGCGGCTCGGCGGCTCGATGCGGGAGCTGCTGTTTGCGCCGGACGGCTCGATGCTGGTCGGGGTGCGGGGGCTCATGTCCCGCACAGGCGGATTGCGATTCTACCGCGCGCCTCTCTTCAGCCAGACGGATCCGCCGCCTCCGGGACGCCCACGGGCTGAGGCCGGCCGCTGATCCAGCCCGCCCCACCGAACCCGGGCCGGGGCAAGCCGGTGGAGAGAAAGGAGGCCGCGGCCTGTAAAGCTGACTCGATGCCTGCCGTGGAAAAGGGTGCGGAAGAATTCCCCAAAGGCGGTTTTTCGGGCCGGGAGTGCGTCGGCTCTCCGATTTTGGCCCTCTTTGCCGAGGTGGAGGCGGTCCAAGCCGCCAGTATGCCTGGGGCCGCTTGGGCCAGCGGCTCTGGCGGCCCGGCCCCAAGGGGCCCTACCGCTGGCGACGTTTGACCTTGAGCTGGGCCAGTGAGTGCATGAGGGCCGCCTGTACGGTGGCCTGCTCCTCGTCGCTGAGCTTTTCAGCCAGGCGGGCTTCGGCACGCTTGCGCGCCTCCTCGGCTTTCATCTCGTCGATGTCGTCCGCCTTGATGGCCATGTCCGTCATCACCGCCACCCGCTCGCCCGTGATCTCCACAAACCCCTCGCCGATCGCCAGGAAGTGATCCTGCCCGCCCTTGCGCGCAATCAGCTCGCCCGACGTCACCTGGGTCATCAAGGGCACGTGCATGGGGTAAATGCCCATCTCGCCCTCCACACCGGGCAGGGTGACCATTTCCACGTCCTCCGAGTAGATCTTGGCCTCGGGGGTGACGATTTCGAGTTTGAGTGTGGCAGCCATGTTGCGTTGAAGTGTGAGCCGGGAGGCGTTGAAACGTGGCAGCGACGCGACGCTTCAACCCTTCAACGACTACTCTCTGATCTCGTCAATCCCGCCCTTCATGTAGAAGTCGTTTTCGCCGACGTCGTCGTGCTTGCCCTCGAGGATTTCCTTGAAGCCGCGCACCGTCTCGGCCACGGGCACCTGTTTGCCGGGCCGGCCGGTGAACACCTCGGCCACGGAGAATGGCTGGCTGAGGAACTTCTGAATCTTGCGCGCCCGGAAGACGGTCAGCTTGTCCTCGGGCGAAAGCTCATCCATGCCCAGAATGGCGATGATGTCCTGCAGGTCCTTGTAGCGCTGGAGCACTTTCTGGACGCCGCGGGCCACGTTGTAATGCTCCTCGCCGACGATGTCCGGCGAAAGGGCCCGCGAGGTCGAGGCCAGCGGATCGACGGCGGGATAAATGCCCAGCTCGGCGATGGAACGCTCCAGCACGATCGTGGCGTCCAAGTGCGCAAAGGTGGTGGCCGGCGCGGGATCGGTCAGGTCATCGGCCGGCACGTACACGGCCTGGAAGCTGGTAATGGACCCCTTCTTGGTCGAGGTGATGCGTTCCTGGAGGTTGCCCATCTCGGCAGCCAGCGTGGGCTGGTAACCGACGGCGCTGGGCGTGCGGCCCAGCAGGGCGGACACCTCGGAGCCGGCCTGCGAGAAGCGGAAGATGTTGTCCACGAAGAGCAGCACGTCCTGGTTGTGCTCGTCGCGGAAGTACTCGGTCACCGCCAGCGCCGAAAGAGCCACGCGCAGACGGGCGCCCGGCG
>DATLZF010000702.1:0-7890 GCA_035574135.1 Candidatus Methylomirabilota bacterium | reverse complement strand
CCGCGTTGCACGCCGTTGCTGAGCTCCAACCGGTGCTACAGCTTGGGCGCCGAGGGGCGCCTGTTGTGCCTGGACCTGCCCACCGGCCGCCTCATCTGGGAGTGCAAGACCGCCGAGCGTTGGAAGGTGCCACCGGCCTTCTTTGGCGTGGGCAGCACGCCGGTGCTGGAGGGGGGGCGCTTGTTTGTCATGGTGGGCGGCCAGCCGAACTCCGGCGTGGTCGCCTTCGCGGCGGAGACCGGCGAGGTGCTGTGGGAGAGCGTTGGCAAGTCCACTTGGGACGGCGTCGTCACGCGCGGCTGGCGGGTGGAGAAGCCGTACACCTGGACGGGCGAGGAGAAATCCGCCAGTTACTCGACCCCCGTGCTGGCGACCTTTCACGGTCGGCGCCATCTCCTGTGCGTGATGCGCCAGGGACTGGTGTCGCTCGACCCCACCAATGGAGAGGTGAATTTCAAACGCTGGTTCCAGTCCTACGCCCACGACTCCGTCAATGCCATGAATCCGGTCGTGCAGGGCGACTTGATCCTGATGTCCGCCGCCTACTACCGCAGCGGCGTGTTCGTGTTGCGGGTCGGCCCGGACGGGCGCTCTTACGAAGAACTCTGGCGCGATCCCCGTCGTCATCCGCTCGATGCCGAGGATCGCGATCCGGTTTCCGGCCGCTGGAAAGCGCCCGTGCTGGAAATCCACTGGACGACGCCGATCCTGCACGAGGGGCACGTCTATGCCTTCAGCGGGCGCAACGAACCGGACGCGACGTTCCGTTGCGTCGAACTGGCCACCGGCCGGCTGAAGTGGGAACGAAGCGAACGCTGGGCGCCCCATTCCTCGAAGCAACCCAACGTGTACGGCCGGGGCTCGGCCATTCTGGCCGAAGGCCGGCTGATCGTCCTGGGCGAAGGCGGGCTGCTGGGATTGTTCGAGGCGAACCCGCGCCAAGCCGTCGAACGATCCCGGTTCCAGGTCCCGGATTTGCACTACCCGTGCTGGGCGGCGCCGATCCTGTCCGAGAAACGTCTCTACCTGCGCAGCGAGGATCGATTGATCTGTTTCAACCTGGCCCGTGGCGGATGAAGAGTCGCCGGCTCGCAGCGCCGGGCCGGCGGCGATGCCGGTCCACCCGAGCCAAACCGGAACGATCCTGCTTGCCGAGGGCGGAAACGCGGGGCCATCCTTTGTCCACGATGATCCCCGCTCGACTCAGCGCATCTCTGGCTTGCGCCCGGAGCGTGACCGTGCTGACGGGCGCCGGCGTTTCGGCGGAGAGCGGGGTGCCGACCTTTCGCGATGCGCAGGCCGGCCTGTGGGCAAAGTTCAAACCTGAGGATCTCGCCACGCCCACCGCGTTCCGCCGCAATCCGAAGCTCGTCTGGGAATGGTATGCGTGGCGGCGGGAACGGGTCGCGGCTGTCGCCCCCAATCCCGCGCACCATGCGCTTGCCGCAATGCAAAGCCACTTTGCGCGCTTCACCCTCATCACTCAGAACGTCGATGGCCTGCACCAGCGAGCGGGCAGCCGGGATGTCATTGAGCTCCACGGCAACATCACCCGCACGAAATGCTTTGAGGAAGACACCGTCGTCACAGAATGGCCCGACACCGGCGACGTGCCGCCCAAATGCCCGCGCTGCGGTGGACATCTCCGGCCGGATGTCGTTTGGTTCGAGGAAATGTTGCCCGAACAAGCCCTCGCCGACGCCCTTGCCGCCAGCCGCGCGTGCGACTTGTTCCTGAGCGTCGGCACCTCGACGGTGGTTTATCCTGCCGCATCATTGCCGTTTGAAGCGCTTGAAGCCGGCGCGACGGTCGTGGAAATCAATCCGCAGCCCACGCCGCTCACGGCTCGGGCGCACTTCGTCCTCCAAGGGGCAGCCGGCGGCGTGTTGCCGAAGCTGCTGGCGAGTGTGAACATCGCGTAGCAGTTGAGGCCATCTCACGCGAGGCAGTGGAGAAGACCGGAGCCCCCTCACGTCGGCTGCCACGCTGTCAAGCAGTCTGCAGCGCGGATCTGCACGGTCCCCACCCAACGCCCGCCGTGCAGCACAGCGAGCAGGTCGTGATCCTGCCAGAAGACGGTCTGACCGTTCTGTTCCGGCTGGTCAAACGGCCGCCTTGATCTGATTCGCGGAGGGACGCAAGCATGGGCGGGCGAGACGACTCGCCCGCTCGCGCTTGTTCATTGCGGCAGGCGCAAGACCAAGGACCGCCCCGCCATGCGAACGGTGACAACGTCCGGCGTGATATCGACGACCTCCGCGCCTCCGACAACCTCGCCGAGGCGAACAAGCTGCCCGTTGATGATGGCCGCGGGATCAAGCCAGTCGAAGAGAATCTCCCCCACCTGGACCGACGGCTCGACGGCAAAGACAGGCAACGTCGAGGCGATCGCACCCGGGGAGGCCACCCATGCAGGATCGCCCTCTTCGCTCGGCCCTGTGGGCGCACCCGAGCCGGCCGGGCGGACCAATGCGCCCATGGGCAGGGTGCGCGCGTGCACTTCGGGAGGGCGCCGGCGCTGCTCCAGCACCGACCACCACACGACCACGGCCACCACGAGCACGCAGATCGCCAGGGCGGACGCCACCACGGACGACACGCGCCGCCCCGGCTTCGCCTCGACGCCGCGCCGGGCAACCGGGTGCGACGGACCCGGGTTGAGATGGCGGGCCGCATCCTTCGAGGGGGAATGTTCCGGGCGGGCCGATATCGCCACATTCCCCAATGGCGTGAAGTCGCCGCTCCGCCACGCGTCCATGCGATCCGCCAGTCCCAAGGCGTCAAAGTATTGGACATCCAGCGCGGGGGGAACGCCCTCGTTCGGATCGGGATGTTGTTCGCGGTCGATGACGTTGGCCAAATGGACCGCAGTGAGGGGCGCAAACTCGGAGTGGGCGCACTCGCCCGGCCGGTGGTGATGAACCGCCGTCTCAATCATACTCACTGGCATGCCCCAAAGGCCGAGGAGATAACCGCCGGCCTCGCCGTGTGTCGCCCCGAGGTGCTCTCGCTCCAGGTCCGGGAGATGCAACGGCTGCTCCGCCACTCGGCGCATCAGCTCGCCGTAGTCCTCGGGGAAATTGGCGGCCAGGGCGAGCTTGCCGATGTCGTGGAGCAGGCCGGCTGTGAAGGCCTCGTCGGCCATCTGCTCATCATGCGTGTGAGCCAGGGTGATCCGCTTGGCCGCCGTCGCCACGGCCACGCTGTGGCCCCAGAGCCGGTCCACCGAGAATTGGCCCAGCTTGGCCGTCTCGTAATGGCTGAACGCATGGACGCCGAGGACGATGGATTTGACCGTCTCCAGCCCGAGAATCGTCAGCGCGTCGCGGACCGAAGTGATGCGCTGGGCGAAGCCGAAGAAGGCCGAGTTCACCAGTTGCAGCAGCTTGGCCGTGAGGGCGAGATCTCGGCTGACCACCTCCGCGAGGGCCTCGACCGAGGCGGCCGGCGACTCCAACAGCTTCATCACCTCGAAGTAAAGGGAAGGCAGCGAAGGCAGGTTGCCCATTCGCGAAAGCCGCGCCTTGAGGCCGTCGTCGGCCAACCAGTTGGTGATGGCCATGGCGCGGCTGAGACGGGTCACCAGCTCCGCGCCGTCGCATGGTTTGGGGATGAACTGATGCGTGCCCCAGACGCAGGCCAGAATCAACCCGCGGTCCGCGAAACTGGCCCGGATGAAGCGCAGGGTTTGAGGATAACGCTCGCCAATCTGGTTGAGCAGGTCCGCTCCGCTCTGGTCCGGCAGCCGAAGGTCCGTCACGATCGCATCCGCGGGCTGACGGGCCATCCACTCGAGGGCCTCGGCCGCGGAGCCGGCGAAGGCGACATCCCACACGCGAGCCATGCTGCCCAGGGACCGTTCCAGATCCTCGCGCTCGTCGCTCCCGCTCTGGACGAACAACAGGCGTTTGTTCCTCGGCGCGGAACCCCGGTCGTTGACACGCTTCCAATGAGTGTCCTGCCCCGCCTGGCCCCGCTGGTGCAGTGCACCCGGTAGCTTCATCGCCACTCCATCGGCCGGCGACGGGAAAGGATTAGAAAAAAATGGCGTCGCCTCGCCGGGGCACCCGCCTGTCATCATTCCTCCGCCTGCCCGGCGGATCGGCGAAAAGGTCGCCGTGGTGGCGGCCGGCCCGGCGGGTCCGGGGAGCGCGCCGGCCATTCTGCGCCACCTCGGCCTCCGGCGGTGGTCGGACCGGATGGGGCAACCCGTCGGCGGGTCAGAACAAAACGTTGTCCACGAAGGTCGAAACCATCCCGGGTCGAGTTGCCTCCCGGCGCACGATGACCGCGAGTTGACGGCTGAAACGAGGCCGCGTTCGGATGCGAACGACGGGGCGCGTGCGGGGGTGCAGCGCCAGCACGCGATGTGGCACCAGGCTCGCGCCCAGTCCCAACGACACCAGGTTCACGATGAAATCAAAGTTGTCTGCCTCGATGGCCGGCTCGCGCCGAAAGCCTGCGTCTTCAAGCCAGGCGTGAAGCCGCTTGCCGGTGTTCGATTGTCGTGTGATGAACAGCCAGCGCTGGCCTCGCAGCGCTTCAGTCAGTTTCGCCACCGGAATCGGCTGGGGAGGAACCGTGCTGCGCGGCGGCAGGATGAGGACGAATTCGTCGTTGAACTGCCGGGCCGCTTCCAAGGCCGAAGGGAGCCGCGGTGGAGGGCAGACGATGCCGGCCTGCAGTTCGCCGCTCTCCACCGCCGCGAGGATGAAGTCGCCGGGTTGGTGCGAAACATGGAGCTGCACCTCGGGCAGCTTGCGCTGGAACGCGCGGAAAAACCCGGGCAGATAGGCCAGCCCGATGGTGCGCGACACGCCGACGCGCAGTGTGCGCGGCAACAACAGCGATTTCCCGCGCAGGGCCCGCAAGGCATCGTCCACCTCGGCGAGGATGGCTCCCGAGCGCGCGTGCAGCGCGGCCCCCTCCGGTGTGAGGCGGACGTGCCGCGTCGAGCGGTCGAAGAGTTTGAGACCGAGTCTGGCTTCCATGCCCTGAATTTGCCGCGTGATGGCGCTTTGCGTGAGACCGGCGGCCTGGCCGGCCCGCGTGAAGTTGCGATGCTCGGCCACGAGGTGAAACAGCTTCAACTCATAGAGATCGAACGGCCCGGTGGCGAGGAACTCATTCACGACGCGCATGAGTGTAAGGCCATCAATGAATTTCCCGCAATCGCGCGCCGGCGGCACGGTGGAATCGCGGCGCCGGGAATGAACCCGGTCCGCGACCAAAACCATGGCGAATCGAATGGAAAAGAATCCCGGCAACGTCCCCGGCCCGTTCTACGTGGACGGCACCTGCATTGACTGCGACCTGTGCCGCAAAATCGCGCCCGCCTCCTTCCGGCGCCACGATGACATCGGGCTGAGCATCGTCTTCCATCAGCCGACGACGCCCGGCGAATGGCAGGCGGCGCGGGAAGCGGTGGCGAGCTGTCCGACGGAATCGATCGGCGCAGATGGCGACGGAGAGTAGGGAAACCGGGCGACGCCCGACGATGGCGCGTGCGCCTCGCCGGAGTGATGCCCGAGATTGCCGCCGTGAATGGCACAGGGACAGGCACGGCGGTTCGGTCCGCCGCGTGACGTTGGTGGATACTTGGCCCTGGGAGGCGCCCCGATTACGCTGCTTTGCGCCGGTCTTCGGCGACTGCGGTGCCGGCCGGTTGGGGAAAGGGGATGGTCGAGGTGGAGTTCCCGGCTGTTCCCTGCCGGGGCCGCCGAGGGCTGGGCAGCAGCATTCCCAACGTGCCAACGAAGATCGAGGCGATGCCACTCAGCAATGTGCCGAAGCGAGGTTGAACGTCATCACCCACCTGACACTTTGCCGGATCCTTGGGGAGATAGTGAAGCGGCACGCGGGCGCCGACGATCGCCTTCTCGTACTCCTCCGCGCCGACGCTCAGGCGTGGCCGCAGGGTTTGCCCCGCCTCGGTTTGAAATTGGACTTCGACCCGACGGGAAACGCCACCCAGCCGGGCGTGATGGGAGTCCTTGTCGAGAACCAACGCGGCGACCGGCTTCCCCGTGGCCGCCAGTTGACGGCTGATGCGAAGCTCCTGCCATCCCGTCCTGCTCAGCCACAGGCCGCCGATCAGGGCCGCGCTCAGTACGATTCTCGTCCAACTCATCTTGATCAGGGCATCGGCCGGGCCGGGTGGCGGCTTGATTCGGCGGGCCGGGGGAAATGAAAATGCCGTTATTGACCGCGGGCCGCCTGCCACCCACCTTCGTCGGCGTGACGCAAACGGCCCAACTAACCCGCGCGGCGGAGGCCGGCCTGCCGGAGGCCCTCGATTGGCTGCGCCGCATGGTGGGCGTGAACAGTTTCACCGGCAACCGCGAGGGCGTGAACGCGCTCGGGCGCCTGACGGCGGAGTGCTTTGCCCCGCTCGGGTTCAGGGCGGAGTTTGTGCCGTCGGTCAACCCGCTCTATGGCGACCACCTCGTGCTCACCCGGCCGGGCCGCACGCCGCGCAGTCTGGCTTTGATTTCCCACTTGGACACGGTGTTCCCGCCCGAAGAGGAGGCGCGCAACCGGTTTCACTGGCTGCCCGAGGGGGACCGGATTTACGGCCCCGGCACGCACGACATCAAGGGTGGCACGGTGATGATGTGGTTGGTGCTGCGGGTCCTGGCGGACTGCACCCCGGCGGCGTTCGATGCCGTGACGTGGAAGCTGTTGTTGAATTCGTCCGAGGAGGTGTTTTCGCCGGATTTCGGTGAATTGTGTCGCGCCCGGTTTGCGCCGGGCACGCTGGCGGCGTTGGTGTTCGAGGCGGAAGGCCGGCTCGGGGAGGAATCGCTCCTGGTGGTGGCGCGCAAGGGGCGAGCCGCCTGGCGCGCCACCGTGAGCGGGCGCGGCGCCCACGCCGGCACCAAACCGCATTTTGGTGCCAACGCCATCGTTCAGCTCGGGCAGACGATTCAACGGATCGCCGCGCTCAACGATCCCGCCCGGGACCTCACATTCAACGTGGGGCGCGTGGCCGGCGGTACGGTGCTCAATCGCGTGCCCCACGAGGCGGTGGCGGAAGGGGAGTTTCGCGCCTTTCGCCCCGAGGTGTTCGAGCAGGCGCGACGCGATCTGCTCGCTCTGGCAGGCCCGGGCACGGTCGGCAGCCGGGCCGACGGGTTTCGTTGCCACGTCCGGATCGAGATCACGAGCGAGAGCCGGCCGTGGCCGCGCAACCCCGATACCGATCGCCTGGCCGCGTTGTGGTGCCAATGCGGGGTAGAACTGGGTCTGGCCGTGGGCCAGCAGGAACGGGGCGGCTTGAGCGACGGCAACCTGATCTGGGACGCGGTGCCCACCCTCGACGGACTGGGTCCGTGGGGGGACAACGATCATTGCTCGGAGCGCAGCGCGGACGGGTCGAAGCTGCCCGAGTACGTGGAACCCGCTTCCTTTGTGCCCAAGGCCGTGCTCAACGCTGCGGCCATCCTCCGGTTGATCAACGCCAGGTAAGCACGCCTTTCATCCAGGCCCAGGCCAGCCCTTCGACGAGCAGGAGGAGGAAGACGAACATCGCGATGACGGCGCCGGCCGGCAGGCTCAGGAACGAGACGGCAAAGGGGAGGAGGAAGACGGCCTCGACATCGAACACCAGAAAGATGATACCGTAGATGTAATACTCGGCCCGGAACTGCACCCAGGCGTCGCCCTTGGACTGGAGGCCGCACTCGTAGATGGCGTTCTTGTCCGGGCCCGGTTTCGGGGGCGCGAACTTCTGCGCCCACACCCAGGCCAGCCCCAATGGCAGCGTCGCGAAGATCAGGCCCGCCAGCATGAACACGACGATGAACGTGTAGGGGCTGATCTCGGGGTTCATGACGGGGTCAGTTGCGATCCGGCTCGTGCCGGCGCAGGCCGACGGAGGCGGCGATGTCG
>DATLZF010000701.1:0-11139 GCA_035574135.1 Candidatus Methylomirabilota bacterium | reverse complement strand
CCCTCCTTGGCCCCGCGCGGCACGGCGGCGATCGATTCCTCCGTCGCGACAATCACCACAGGAACGGTGAGCAGCGCCAAGGTCAACGAGGCCCACAGGATGCCACCGGTCCCGAAGGTCGGTGACGGCAGCGACTCCGGGTAAAACAACCGGTCGATGCCGCCGCCCACAAAATAGACGAAGAAGCCCAGCCCGAAGACCCCGAAGACGATGGACGGCACGCCGGCAAGGTTGTTGACGGCGATGCGAACGCACCGGACGAAGAAACCCTGCTTGGCGTACTCCCGCAGGTAGAACGCCGCCAGCACACCGAAGGGCACCACCGCGAGGCTCATCAGGATGGTCATCACCACGGTGCCGAAGATGGCGGGGAAGATGCCGCCCTCGGTGTTCGACTCGCGAGGTTCGCCGGTGGCGAATTCCCAGATCTTGCCCCCGTAGTGGCCCCACTTGGCCGGCAGCGACATGTCGTTCGGGCGAAAGGCGCGGACGATCTCCGACAAAGGGACGACCTTCTCCCTGCCGTCGGCCGTTTTCATCACCGCCTGATAGCGGTTGCCCTCCGTCTGCAAGGCCTGCGCTTCGGCCTTGAGCGTTTCGAATCGCGCCTGCTGTTGCGCAATGGCGGCGCGGACGCCGGCCACGGCCGCATCCCGCTCCGGGCCGGGGGGCAAACGTCGCTCCAGCCGCTTGATCTTCAACTGCGCCTTCTGAATCGCTGCGTTCACGCCGCCGATCTCCACCTTCTGAATGCGCAGCACCCGCTCCTTGAAGTCATGGGCCACGGGATTCTTTTCAAGAAGAAGCTTCCAGGCCGCTTCGCCCTCGGCCACGGTCCGCCCCTGCTCCTGAATCGCCTGCAGGTAGCCGTAAAAGTCGCCGTATTCCTCCCGCTCGAGAGCCACCGCCAGACGGGGCCGCTCACGTCCGACGATTTCGGGGTGTTCGATCCAGCGGAAGTCCTGCTGGCTGAGATCGCGATTGCCGACCTTGAACTGTGACCGGGTCATCGTCACCGGCTCGTTCGTGCCCTCGAATTTGCGGAACTCCTCCGTCTGCGTCAGCACGCCCATCAGCTTGCTGCCGTCGCGCAACGTGATCTCCGTCAAGGGATGGGGCCAGAAGTACCCCATCCCGTTCAGGACCACCACCACGAGAAGCCCCGCGATCATCAACAGGCACACGCCCAGCGCCGAGCCGGTGATCCAGATCAGATGCTCCCCGCGGGCGAAGACCTTGCCGATGGAACTGCCGGATTTCGCGCTCATGATCGGTGGCGTCACACCGCTTGGTATTTCTCCCGCAAACGCTGCCGGATGACCTCGGCCACCGTGTTGACCACGAACGTCATCAAGAACAACAGGATGGCGGCAAGGAACAGGACGCGATACAGCGTGCCGCCCACCGGGGCCTCGGGGATCTCCACGGCAATGTTCGCCGAGAGCGTCCTCATGCCGTTGAACGGGCTGAAGCTCAGGATGGGCGTGTTGCCCGTGGCCATGAGCACGATCATCGTCTCCCCGACGGCCCGACCGAACCCCACCATCACGCCGGAAAAGATCCCCGGACTGGCCGTCGGGAGGATAATGCGCGTGGCCGTCTGCCAGCGGCTGGCCCCGAGGGCCAACGACCCCGAAATGAAGTGCTGCGGCACGTTGCTCAACGCGTCCTCGGAAATGGTGAAGATGATCGGAATGACCGCAAAGCCCATGGCAAAGCCGATCACGATGCTGTTGCGTTGCTCGAACTGCTGGCCAAAGGCATCATACACCCACTGCCGCAGGTCTCCGTGGAAGAACCAGTCTTCCAACCAAGGCCCGAGCTGCGCTCCCGCCCACAGGGCCAACCCTACAAGGGGGATGATCAGGGCCAGCTCCATCCCCGCCGGGATCTTGGCGCGCTGCCGCATGGGAATCTGCTGCCAGCCGATGACCGCCACCAGAATGAGGAGCGGCAAGATGCCGATCATGGCGACAACGGAAAGGACATGCCGCTCCAACAGCGGCGCCAGCCACAAGCCGGCCAGAAAGCCGATCACCACACTGGGCAGCGCCGCCATGATCTCGACCGCCGGTTTGACCAGCGCCCGGATTCGGAAATGCATGAACTGGGAAGTGTAGAGCGCCGCCAACACGGCGATCGGCACGGCAAACAGCAATCCGTAAAACGCTCCCTTGAGCGTGCCCACGATCAGCGGCACGAGGCTGAACTTGGATTCGAAGTCGTCGCTGCCCCCCGTGGATTGCCAGGTGAACTCCGGTCGGTCGTAGCCTTCATACCACACCTTGCCGAACAACGTCCCCAGAGAGATCTCAGGATGCGGATTACGCACGCTCCAGACGCGCGTGTGCCCATTGGTTGAGGTGGCCAGCAGGCTGGTGAGCTTGGGGGCATAACACAGGACGGCCACCGCCCCGGCAGCCTGCTGCCGGACCAAGGTGCGGCCGCTGGTGGTGAAGTAGAGACGCACCGAACCGTCCTCGCCGCCAACGACAAAGCCCTTGTCCCGCCCGGAGGGCTGCACGGTCGTGGCGGCAGCAGGCAGCGACTCAAACGTACGAATCCGGCGGAACAGCCGCCGAGTGTCATCCGCGTTGTCCCGCACGCCAAACCATTGTTCGACACGGCCATCGTTGAATCCCAGCACCAAGGCGTGGTCACCGATGACGAAATCCATGGCCGTGACGCGGCGGCCCCCATCCCCCAGTTGATAGATTTGGAATGGGCTTTCACGATCCTCCTGCAGCTCCCAATGGTAAAGCCGACCCGCATCGGTCGCGAGGAACAAGGCCCGCCCCCCCTCGCTCACGGCGAGGTGAGTCGGCCGGCCCATCCATTGGCCTCCCACCCGCTCCACCACGGCATCCCCTCCCTCCTCCCACGAGCCGACGGCCAGGGATCCGTCGGCACACAGCGCGGCGAACGCGGCTCGGCCCTGGCTGTCGTGTCGGCCAAAGACATGCGTCACCGGGCTGCCGGCCTCGGACACACGCAGCAATTTTTCCTCGACCAAGCGCGGCTTCACCACCCGCCCCGTCTCCGAATACGAGGCGGAAAAACGCACCTGCGCCAACAGCACGTGACCATCCTTCGTCCCGAGATACAGATGATCCTTCACCGCGCTGCGATAGGCCGAGGAGAGGGTGTGTTTCTGGAGAGCAGGAATGGCGATGGGATCCGCCGGTTTCCACCCCTCCAGCGCGACCAGATGAAGCGCGCCGGTCGGATGCAACCAGTAGGCGAACGTTTCGTATTCATCCACGCCCACAACGGTCACACCCGGTACGGGCACGAAACCAGGGACATCCGCCTCCTCCTGAAGGCTCGACTCGGCCGGGAGAAACAGTGGCAAAGCCTCCCGGCCAATGAAGACAAAGATCGCCGCAACCGCGATGATCACCGACGCGCCCCCGAACCGGATGATGCCGCCCGCCAGCCGATCGATGATCTTGACCCGCCGGGCCGCCTTGCGGGGGACCATCAGGCTGCCGCGCGCGGATGCGCCCGACTGCACCGGGGGAGTCGGCGCGGCGGGAATGTCAGTCTCGGCTTGCATGGCGACTCAGCCCGGCCCAACGAAAGAGGGGGATGCCCTTGCCTCACCCGCTCGCCACGTCATTCGAGCTCGGCCATCATTTCGGCCTCTTTCTTGGCGCTGATGGGGTAGTATCCGTCCTTGATGGTGATCTCCTGTCCCTGCTTCGAGAGGACAAACTTGATGAACTCTTTCACCAGAGGATCCGTGCCCTTGACCGGGTCCTTGTTAATATAGATGTAGAGGTAACGAGTGATGGGGTAGCTGAAGTCATTGGCGGACTTTTGCGAGGGCATCACGGGACGGCCGCGGAAAGAGATGGGCAGGGCTTTCACGCCCGAGGTCTTGTAGCCGATACCGCTGTAGCCCACGCCGCCGAGATCCTTCTCGATGCCCTGAACCACCGAGGCGGAACCGGGCTGTTCCTTGACGGACGACTTGAAGTCGCCTTTGTCCAGGGGGCCTTCCTTGAAGAATCCGTAGGTGCCCGACGCGCTGTTGCGGCCATAGAGGCTGATCGGTTTGTTCTTCCACTCGCCGGTGAGACCGAGATCGCCCCATTTGCTGATATCCTTGCCGCCCCGCCGCTTGGTGCTGGAGAACATGGCGTCCACCTGCTGGAGCGTGAGGGACTGGATGGGATTGTCCTTGTGGACATACACGGCGAGCGTGTCCAAGGCGACCGCGATGAGCTTCGGTTTGTAACCGTACTTTTGCTCGAAGGCATCAACCTCCTCGGCTTTCATCCGGCGGCTCATCGGGCCGAGCTGGGCGGTACCGGCGATCAACGCGGGCGGTGCCGTCGAGGAGCCCTTGCCCTCGATTTGAATCTTCACGTTGGGATAGATCTTGGCGAAGCCCTCCGCCCAATAGGTCATGAGATTGTTCAACGTGTCCGAACCGATGGACGTGAGGTTCCCCGAGACGCCGCTGACCGGCTGGTAGTCCTTCAAGTCGGGGTCCAGTGTGATGGTGTCCTCGGCCCGGCCGCCGGCCGCGAGGAACAGTGACCCCGCCAGCGCGAGCGCGGCCCGGCGGGATTGAGTGAGGATCGTGGTTCTGTTCATGGCTTTTGTTCGTTTGCGTTCTACGCAAAAGAGACAGGATGTTTGTTACGGACAGATGCGCTCCAGGAAACGGTTGCGTGACATAGAGGCTTCACGCGGCCCGAGGCGACGGGGAGGCGAAACGAGTGTATCACACCGGCCCGAGCGCCGCTGGGGATCGCGGGGCGACCGCCGGAAAAAGGAAACTCCGGAAGAGCCAGCGGTGCCCTTCCGGAGTTGTCAGGAAAGCCAGGGGGCGCCTAGAACTTCCAAACCGCGTCCACTTGGAGGCGCGTCATGTCGCTGTCTTCACCCCCCACCGGCTCGCTGATCAGACGGGTCTTGAAGTAAGTGATTCCCAGCGTAATCGATGCGTAGGGCGAATAGGTGGCCTTGATGACGTGGCCTTTCACGTTGGTGCCGGCACGGTAGTTTGTCATCAGGCTGTTTCCGTAGGCCGCACCGTAGAACGCGCCAAAATCCGAATCGACCACCTCTTCATACCACGAATCGCCCCCGAGGTATTTCCAGCGGTAGGAAAGGTCCCACGCTCCCCGCGCGCCGGATTTGCCGAACGTCACGCCCGCCGAATAACCCCAATTGCGATCCGGGGCACCCGGATTGTACATCACGTCACCGCCGGCCTTGATCGGAAACGTGCCATTGTACATCGGAAACTTGGGCAGGGTGTAGGTAAAGGAGGCGTCACCCACGATCGGGTAGTAATCGTAAGCGAGCGGGCCATTGGCGGCCGCCACCCGCGTGTTGCCCACGTTCACGTTCGGCACGGCGTTCGTGGTGAGACTGGCGGCATTCAAAATGCCGATCCATGCCACTCCGAAGGAGGTCTGCACATCCGGCTTGTGCGCCTCGTCGTAACTCCAGTTCGAATCCAAACGAACCTGGCCGCCAAACAGAAACGGATCCTCCCCTTGGTTACCGATCTCATCGAGGGCGAACGCCCCGGCATTGAAGGACAACACGTGATCCAAGCTGGGCAGGAACTTGTAGTTGATGCCCGCACCCTCCGGCGTGTAGTCGCCGTCAAACACGATGTCCGAAAAAACCAACGGATTCTCCATCTTGCCGAGGGTGAGCACGCCCGTCATGGATTCGTTGGTCAACGCCGTCCACCTGCCGTAAGCCAGATCAATGTAGAGAAACTTCTTCGACCCGTTGTCCTGGAAGGTGGAATTGCCGGAAATCGGATCCCCGCCGAAGCTGCCCGACGGATCGCTCGAAGTCAGCCGAAACCCAGCCTCGAACCGGTCGTAAAGGGTCGCCCTGATGCCCGCCCGCAGCCGGTAGCGGAAACGCCCGCGGTCGGCGAAGTCGGGATCGTCCGCATAGAATCCCTCGTACCGTCCGCGGAAATCACCGAAGAGTTCGAGGGAAGCCGTGGTCTTGTTCGGCGCCGTGACCTTGACGAAACTGCGGTTCTCGCGCGCCAGATCGGCCTTGATGTCCTCCGCCTCCTGCTCAGTCAAGATGCCCTTCCGCACGAGGGCATCCATCAACGCCTCCGCTGTTTGGGCCCGGGCCGAGGGCCAGCAACCCAGGCACGCCAACACCGCCAAAGCGGCCACCTTCCATCCGCTGTTCCTGTGTTTCATGATGTATTGAGTTGATTGTGAGCGGCCGCACGCTGGAGCATTCGTGTTACGGAATCTCGTCGCCCGCGTTACAATCCAGTGACGTTGCGCGAGCATGGGAGCACCAGACCCGGTTGACAATCATGGAATTGAGGGCGCCCGTTGCCACCGCGACAAAGCTTGCGCAGCCGAGCCGACACCGCACCTCCTCTCCACCGCCGGCACTCAACTCCCGGGCACGAACAGACGCCGATTCGCGCCGGGCGAGGACCATATCGACTGGACGAGTTCCGCCGGTGCTCCCTAGTCTGCCTCGCGTTGACTGATTCCACACCTGACCGCCACCGCCACCTTTCGCCGCCGTCGCCGTCGCCGGCACCCCAGGGTAAGTCCGATGACGCCGGAGGCGCCGCCGACCGTCGGAGCCCACCCGGCCCGGCTCCCATCCGATCCCGTCGAATGTCGGTCTGGCTCTGTCTCGGCCTGATACTGGCGGCCGGCTGTCGCACGGCCGAATGGCCCGCCGTCGATTGCTCGCAACCCGGCTGGCGGGTCAGACACGGCCAGGCGGTCTGGAAGCCCGGCGCCGGGCGCCCCGAGATCGCCGGCGAGTTGTTGCTGGCTACGCGGGATGACGGGGCAGCCTACGTGCAATTCGCCAAGCCGCCGCTCACGCTGTGCGAGGCCCGGTCCGAGGACGCCCGCTGGTGGTTTCGCGCCGGAGCAACCAGCGTGCGACGCGGCCGCCGTGGGCCCGCGCCGGTCCGCCTGCTCTGGCTGCACCTCGACCCGGCGCTGCGCAACCAGCCCCTTCCCTCACCGCTGCGGTGGCAAACAGCCGGCGCCACCGGCTGGCGATTGGAGAACCCTCAGCGCGACGAGTGGATCGAAGGTTTTCTCGGCCCGTGAATGTCCTGCACCCTCCGCTCAAACGGCTGGCCCGCACGGCTTGCTGGCTCCTCCTCATCCCGCTCGCAGCCGGCCTCGTCCGACTTCGGCTTGACACCGAAGTGCTCGACCTGCTGCCCCCAGGCCTCCCCGAAGTGCGAGGGCTCCGGCTTTACCATGAATACTTCGCCAACCAACGAGACTGCCTCATTACCGTGCAGGCCCCCAACGCCGAGATGGCCGAAGAGGCCAGCCGGGCGCTGGTCAGCCGGTTGCGCGCACGGCCCGACCTGGTCACCCGCATCACGTGGCAGCCCCCCTGGCTGGAGCAACCGCTCGCCGGCGTGGAGTTCATCGCCGCTCTGTGGTTCAACCAGGCGCCCGAAATCTTCGGCGCCCTCACCAATCGCCTGCTGGGTGCGGGCGCCGAGCAGACACTGGCCGCCACCAAAGAGCGGCTCGCGGTGACCTTTTCACCCGCCGATTTGGCGGCTCTGGCCCGGGATCCCTTCGGCCTGCTCGAACTGCCGGGAGCGTCCCTCCCCGGTTCCGACACCCCGGCTGGCCGGCTGTTCCACTCGGCGGATGGTTCCTTCCGCGTCCTTTTCGTCGAGGCCCAACCGCCGTTGCCAACTTACCGTCAGTGCGCCGAGTGGTTGGGCCAGGTCGATCAAATCGTGGCCGCCGCGCGGACGGAAGGGGCGATTTCTGCGGACACGGTGATCCGCTACACCGGCCGACCGGTGTTCCTGGCGGAAACCGCCACCAGCATGGAAAGAGACATGATCTCCTCGGTCTTCGGGACGCTGGTCATCGTGAGCGGCCTGTTCTACTGGGCCCATCGAAGCTGGCGACCGTTGCTCCGACTTCTGGCCCTGCTGCTCGCGACCCTGGCCATCACCCTGGCGATCGGAGGCCTGTGGTTCGGCACACTCAACGTCATCAGCCTGGGCTTCGCGGCCATTCTCATCGGGCTGGTCGTGGACTATGGCTTGATCCAACACCAGGAGATGATGGCCCGTCCGGGCCACCCCGTGGGGGCCATCCGCCGCGCCGTGGCCGGAGGCATCGGATGGTCGGCCGTGACCACCGCTGGTGCCTTCTTGACGCTAAACCTGACCTCGCTGCCCGGGCTGGGGGAACTCGGTTGGCTCGTGGCCGTGGGCGTGGCCACGGGCGCGGCGCTCATGCTCGGCTTCGCCCTAAAGTCCGCCCCACCGGCCCCGGCAACCGCGCGCGCCCTCCTCCAAGCCGTGCCCGGAGTCGCACCCGACGACGCCTCGGCGAGCCGCGTCCGCCCGGTGACGGCGGCAGTGACCACCGTGGCGTTGCTCGCGGGAGCGGCGCTGCTGGTGGGGCAGCCGCCGAGGTTCGACCGTTCCGCGTCCGCCCTGCGCCTGCGGGGCAGCACCGCGTTCGAGGCCGCTCAGGAGCTGCAGGAAAAACTCGGCCTCGGCGCCCACCCCCTGTGGATGGTGATCCCGGGCCGGGATGAAGGCGATGCCCGCCGCCGCATGGTGGAGGTGGACGAACGACTGCGCCGGGCCCAAGCCGGCGGCACCATCGAGTCGTATGCGCTGCCGCTGGCCATCTGGCCGCAGCCCGATCATCAGGCCGCCAATCGCAGCACAGCGCGGTTGCTGGCCGGGCAACTCCAGCCCCTGCGCCGAAGCGTTCTCGCCGCCGGCTTCACCGCGGAATCGCTCGACCTCACCGCGACCATGCTGCAGGTTTGGGCCAAGGCGGCGGAATCGGACCAGACCTTCTGGCCCACGGACGACGCCAGCCGCTGGGTGTTCGATCAATCGGTGGCCCGCACGGATGCCGGCTGGATCGTCCTGGCCACCGTGCACCTGCGCCACGCGCCGCCCGGGCCGGAAGGGCTGGCCGATGCGCTGCGGGACCTGCCCGGGAACGGCGTCCTGCTGGCCAGTTGGGAGTTGCTTGGCGCCGGGCTCTTCGCCGTGGTGGCGCGGGAGCTGCCGGGGATTCTCAGTGTCATGGCGCTGCTCATCACCGCCGCGCTGGCTTTTGCGTTTCGGGCCTGGCGCCCGATCGCGCTCGGTTGGAGCAGCCTCGCCGCGGCGGCCGTGCTGCTCGGCGCCATCATGGCCGGCTTTGGCTGGTCATGGAACTTGATGAACCTGATGGCGCTGCCGTTGCTTCTGGGCGCGGGGGTTGACTACAGTATTCACGTGCAACTCGCCCTCCGCCGCCACCACGGAAACATCACCGCCGTCCGGCACACGGTGGGTCGGGCGTTGTTCCTGTGCGCAGCGACGACAGCGGCCGGTTTTGGCTCCATGTCGTTTTCGAGCAACGCGGGTCTGGCCAGCCTAGGTCAGGTGTGCGCCGCGGGCATCCTGAGCTCCTACGTCGTCGCCGTCCACCTCTTGCCGTTCTGGTGGCGTTGGGCGCACGGAACGCGTCGTCCTGAACCGTGAATCCCGGCACCACAACCTCCACCGAGCAGCACGCCACCGCGACGGCCGCCGCGCCGCAGAGCGACAGCGGCTCCGCGGTTTCCGCGGTCCCGCAGAACAGGAAGGACGCGGGGAGGGCGCTCACACGCACGACGCCGTGGCATTACCGGGCGGACTTTTGGCGCGCGTACCTGGCCCTGGCACGACGACTGCCCGAGCCGGTGCTCGTCCGGCTGGCCCAGGGCGTGGCGCTGGCGTACTGGGCCTGCGCGGCGCGGCGGCGCAGGACCGTGCGCCAGAATCTGGCCGGCGTGCCGGACATCGGCCCGCGTCGGGCGGGGCGGCAGGCGCGCCGGCTGTTCCTCGAGTTTGCGCGCAAACTGACCGACCTCTGGCGCTACGAAGCGGGTGCCGATGTGGGTTCGCGGTTCATCGAGTTCCACGGGGTCGGGCGTCTTGATGCCGCCCACGCCCGCGGCCGGGGGGTGTTGCTGCTGACCGTGCACCTGGGCAACTGGGAGTTGGGCGCACCCCTGCTGACCGCACGCGGGCTGCCACTGCAAATCGTCACCCGGGCCGAACCGGACGCCACCTTGAGCGCGATGCGCCAGGCGGCCCGCAACCGGTGGGGAGTGGAAACACTGACGCTGGGAGACAACCCGTTCGCCGCCGTGGAGGTCATTCGCCGTCTCGAAGCCGGCAAAATCATCGCCCTGCTGGTGGACCGGCCCGGCGCGAGCAGCGCGGTCGAAGTGCGCCTGTTCGGCCGGAAGTTTCACGCGTCCGTGGCCGCGGCCGAACTGGCCCGGGCCTCGGGCTGCGCCCTGGTACCGGTGATCGTGACGCGCGAGCAGGGCGGTTACCGGGCGGAAGCGCTGCCGGAGATCGAGTACGATCGTGCAACCCTCGGCTCACGCGCGGGGCGAGTTGATCTGACCCAGCGGGTCATCACGGCTTTCGAGCCGTCCATTCGCCGGCACGCCACGCAATGGTTCCATTTCGTTCCCATCTGGCCCGAATCATGACCGACTCTCTCCGCTCGCCGCAGGACCGGTTTCGCCGTGGCAGCCGGCGCTGGCGGATCCTTGCCGTGGTTGCTGCTGGGGCCATCGGCTGCTGCGGTACCACCGATGCCAGTGACGCGAATGAAGTCCTCCAGCAATGGCTGAATCAGCAGACCAATCTGCACACCTGGTCCGCCGAGGTCATCCAAACGCGTTCGTTCAAGACCCTGGCCCAACCCTTGGTGTCCACGGGCCAGGTCTGGTACAGCCGCCCGGCGCAGTTCCGCTGGGAACTGGGCCGGCCGCCGCTCTCGCTGGCCGTTCGTCATCACGACGAACTGCTGGTCATCTACCCCCGACTCAAACGCGCCGAACGCTACGCTCTCGGCGCCAGCGGCCCGGGCGGCGCCGGACCATGGCGCGAGCTGTTATCCCTCCTCGACGCGGGCTTTCCGGAGCGAGTGGAAGATCTGGAGCGACGATTCCGCGTCACAAGGAGATCCATGGCCGGAGATGTCCTGCACCTCACGCTGGAGCCCAGGTCGGGCGCGGTCAGGAAATGGATGCCATCGCTCCGGCTGGAGATCCGGACCACGGACCTGGCTCTGCGCGCCACCGAGTTGCGCTTCGCAGACGGCTCGGTCCTGCGCA
>DATLZF010000700.1:0-8695 GCA_035574135.1 Candidatus Methylomirabilota bacterium | reverse complement strand
CGGGCGTGCTGGGCCCGCTGACCAATGCCGCGTGGCACGCCGATCCAGCCGGCCGCAGCAACGTGCTTCCCAACAGTTCAGCCACGCTCCGCCTGCGAAAGGCCTCCGGCCCCATCGTGCTCGAAGTCACTTACTCGGATGAGATGCCCTGGCCGGTGGCTGCGGATGGGGCCGGTCCCTCGCTCGTGCTGGTGCGCCCCAGCTTCGGCGAAGATGACCCGCGCGCCTGGGAGGCAAGCGCGCGCGTGGGCGGCTCGCCCGGAATGGCCGATCCGGTACCGACCGGGCCGCTCGAACACGTCGTGATCAACGAGGTGCTCGCGCACACGGACCTGCCGCTGCTCGATTTCATCGAACTCCACAACGCCAGCCCGTTGGCCGTGAACCTGTCGGGATGCTGGCTGACGGACGATCCGGACACCAACAAGTTCCGTGTGCCGGACGGCACCGAACTGGCCGCGGGCGGCGTGGTGGTCTTCACCGAGGAGGAGTTGGGCTTCAGCCTGAGCGCCGAGGGGGACGAGGTGCTGCTGGTGAGCCCGGACCAGACCCGCGTGCTGCAGGCCATCCGCTTCGGTGGCCAGGCCAACGGCATTTCCTGGGGCCGGCATCCCGATGGCGCGCCCGGCTTTCAGGAATTGGCCAGCCGCACGCCCGGGCAGCCCAACACGCCCCCCTTGGTCCGCGACATCGTCATCAACGAGATCATGTATCACCCCATTTCCGAAGAGAGCGATGACGAGTACGTGGAACTGTACAACCGGGGCGCCACGGCGGTGGCCGTGGGCGGTTGGGCGCTGCGGGACGGGATCTCCTTCACCTTCCCGGCGGGCACCACGATCCCCGCCGGCGGCTACCTCGTGGTGGCCCGGAACGCGGCGCGCCTGCGCGCCCAGCACCCTACCGTGCCCGCCTCGACGGTTGTGGGCGATTATTCCGGATCCCTCGCCGATGGCGGTGAGCGGATCGTACTGGCCATGCCGGAAGCGGTCCTTCGCACCAACGCGACCACTGGGATCGTTACCACAAACCGGTTCTTCGTTACGGTGGATGAAGTGACCTACGACGACGGCGGGCGCTGGAGTCGCCAGGCCGATGGCGAAGGCAGCAGCCTTGAGCTGATCGACCCGCGCAGCGACAACCGGCTGGCTCCAAACTGGGCGGCCAGTGGCGGCCCCGCAGCGGCGGATTGGACCACCGTGGAAACCACCGGCACCTTGGACCTGGGCCACTCCTCCCAGTCGGCTGCGGATCAGTTGCAGGTGATCCTCCAGGGCGCAGGCGAGGTGCTGGTGGATGACGTAGAAGTGCTGGTGGGCGGCGCCAACCGACTGGCCAACTCGAATTTCGAGAGCGGTCTTTCCGGTTGGTTCGCCCAGGGCACCCACCGGCTCACTTACTGGGAGACCAATGGCGGCTTTAACAGCGCCCGCTGCCTGCATCTGGTGGCCAGCGACCGGGGCGATCACGTGGCCAACCGTGTGCGCGCCCCGCTGACGCAGAACATTCCCGGCGGCACTGCGAACGTGACTCTCCGGGCCAAGGTCCGTTGGTTGACCGGCCATCCGGAAATCCTGCTCCGGCTCAAGGGCGGATTCCTCGAAGCCGTCGGCCGATTACACGTGCCCAGCAACCTCGGCACCCCCGGAGCCCCCAACAGCCGGGCCCGCAGCAACGCTGGCCCCGCCATCACGGATGTGTCCCATCGCCCCGTCCTGCCGGCCCCGGGCGTCAACATCCGCGTCAGCGCCCGGGTGCAGGATCCGGATGGGATCGGTTCCGTGGCCCTGCGTTACCGGCTTGATCCGGCCACGATGCTGACGACGCTGCCGATGCGGGACGACGGTGCGGACGGAGATCTCGTAGCCGGCGACGGCATATTCACCGCCAGCATTCCACCGCAGGCCCAGGGGGCGCTCGTCGCGTTTCACATTGTGGCGCAGGATGCGGCGGCCATGCCGGCGGCCACGCAGTTTCCCGCGCACGCCCCGGTGGGCGAAGGATTGGTGCGGGTGGGCGACGTGATGCCGGCGAACGCCTTCGGCACCTACCGATTCTGGATCACCCGGGCCAACCACGATTTCTGGGCCAACCGCGAAAAAATGAGCAACGAGGACGTGGACATCACCTTCATCTACGGTCCCAACCGCATCGTGTACAACGCCGGAGCCCACTACAGCGGCAGTTCCTACACCGCCCCTACCTACACCACGCCCACCGGGGCCTTGTGTGGCTACGACATCACGTTTCCGGGGGATGACACGGTGTTGGGCGAGGATCATTTCACCCTCGACTGGCCGATCCGCGACGACACCGATCAGCGTGAACAACTCATGTTCTGGTTCCTCGAACAATACGGCCTGCCGAACATGTACCGCCGCTATGTCAACCTCTACGTGAACGGCATCCGCCGCGGCACCATCTATGACGACGTGCAGCAGCCGGGCGCGGAAACCATCGAGCAATGGTTCGAGGACGACAGCGAGGGCAACCTTTACAAGACCGACTGCTGGAACGAATTCGACAACGCCGGCAATCGGGTGGATCCGTGTATCCTCAATTCGCTTGAGGTGTTCCTGAGCGGCGGAGTGAAGAAAATGGCGCGCTACCGATGGAACTGGCGGCCCCGCGCCATCCACGGCACGGCCAACGACTTCGCCGACCTCTACGCGTTGGTGGACGCGATGAACGCGCCCGGCAGCGCCTACCAGCCCGCGGTGAACTGCGTGGTGGACGTGGACCACTGGACCCGCACCTTCGCCATGAATGATCTGGCCTCGTTCTGGGATGCCTTTGGTAACCCCAACGCCAAGAACACCTACCTCTACAAGCCGCGACGTAGCGGATGGAAGCTCATGTGCTGGGATTTCGATGTGGGCCTGGGCGTCTTCAACGATCCCACCGATGCGCCGCTCTTTCCCAGCCTCGGCGATCCCGCGATGAACCGCTTCCACGGCAACGCGGCCTTTGTGCGCGGTTACTGGCGGGCGCTCGAAGAAGCGCTGAACACCTTTTTCCGCACCGGACCGGGCACGGCCATCGATGCCATTCTGGATTCCAAATACGCCGCTTTTCAGGCCAACGGCATCGCCCTCAATTCCCCGGCTGCCATCAAAACCTGGATCAACAGTCGCCGCGCCTTCCTGCTGGGGCAGTTGAACACGGTGGCGGCGAACTTCTCCGTCAGTGGCCCAGACCATCTCACCACCGACCGCAATCTCATCACCATCACGGGCACCGCGCCCGTGCGCGTCGAGGCCATCCTCGTCAACGGTGTCCCCTACCCCACCACGTGGAGTCTGGTCGGCGCAGCGCCGGTGCGCTGGGTCGTCTCCGTGCCGCTGACAGCCGGGACGAACGTGCTGGCCATCACAGGCGTCGGACGCGGCGGCGAGGCCATCCCCGGCGCGAACCGCACGATCACCGTCGAGTTCCTCGGCGCGGACGCTGATCCCGCGGATTTCCTCGTCATCAACGAGATCATGTACAGCCCCGTCGTCCCGGAGGCCTCGTTCATCGAAATCCTCAACACCTCGCCGGACCGGGTGTTCGATTTGTCGGGTTGGCGGCTCAATGGCGCCGACTTCACCTTCGCTCCCGGCACGCTCATTGGCAGCCGGGGCTTCGTGGTGGTCACCAAGAAGTGCGCCCCGTTCTGGAGCGCCTACGGATCGGCGCCCGTCCTGACAGGCGAATTCCAGGGCCAGCTTGATGACGGCGGCGAAACCATCAGCCTCATCCGCCCGGGCGGCGCTGTGGTGGATCGCGTCACGTACGACGACGACCCGCCCTGGCCGGCCGCGGCGGATGGGCTGGGTGCCTCGTTGCAACTCATCGATCCGGCACAGGACAACTCGCGCGTGAGCAACTGGTCGGATGGCGCGGGCTGGCGGTTCTTCAGCTACACGGGCAACCCCGGCGCCGCCGCCGCCAACCGGTTGTCGCTGTTCCTCACCAACGTCGCCGGCGACGTGTACCTCGATGACCTGGCACTGGTCGAGGGCGACGCTCCCGGCGCGGGCGTGAATTTGATCGCCAACGGCGGCTTCGAGACGGGTGCGCTCTCGCCGTGGACGGCGAGCGGCCTTGGGGCGGCATCCCATGTCTCGGCACAGTTCGCACACTCAGGGCGGCACAGTCTTCATCTGGTCTTCGCCAGCGGAGCGCCGGCGTTGACGCACTTCTTCCAGGACCTCACCAACGTGGTTTCCAGCGGCGTGCGGCCGAGCACGGTCCACACTCTGAGCTTCTGGTTTCTGCCCGGGACGAACTCGTCGCTGTTCCAGGCCCGGCTCAACGCCAACTTCAGGCTGGCACTGGACACCCGACCGGTGAAGTTCACCCCCGGTGCCCCCAACAGCGGCACCGCCGAACTGCCGGAATACCCGCCCCTGTGGCTGAGCGAGGTGGCCCCGCAGGCCGTGCCCGGCGTCTTCGACAACCTCGGCGAAGCCGAGCCCTGGATCGAGCTTTTCAACGGCGGTGACGCGCCCTGGTCGCTCGACGGGTACTATCTCGCCACAAGCTTTGACTCACTCACCCAATGGTCTTTCCCCGCCGACACGGTGATTGGCCCGGGCGATTATCTCCTCGTCTGGGCCGATGGGGAAGGTGCGGAAACGGTGCCCGGTCAGCCTCACGCCAGCTTCCGGCCGGACCCGACCAACGGCATTGTGGTGCTGTCGCGGCAAGTGCCAGGAGGCCAACAGGTGGTGGATTACCTGAGCTACCGCGAGCTGGGGACGGGTCACTCCTACGGCGCGTTTCCGCCCGGACAGAGTTCGTTCCGGCAGGAGTTTTTCTACCCTACGGCCGGCGGACTCAACGACCCCTCCGCCCCCCCACGGCCGCTCTTCATCAACGAATGGATGGCCGCCAACGCGAGCTTCGTGCGCGACCCGGCGGACCAGGACTTCGACGACTGGTTCGAGATCTACAACCCGAATGACGAGCCCGTGGACCTCACCGGCTATCGCCTGACGGACACCCTGGCCAATCCAAACAAGTTCATCGTGCCGGCCAACATCGTGGTGCCGGCCCGCGGCTATCTGCTCGTCTGGGCCGATGAGGAATCCAGCCAGACGCGCACCAACGGCGATCTGCACGTGAACTTTCGCCTCAGCCAGAGCGGCGAAGTCATTGCCCTTTACTCGCCACGGCAGCAGTTGATCGATGCCGTGGCCTTTCCGGCCCAGGCGGACAACGTCAGCCACGGCCGCTTTCCGGATGGCGCACCGGAGCCGTTTGTCACCATGGTGCCGCCCACACCGGGCGCGGCCAACGTGGTCACGGCCCTCACGAGTGCGGTGACCGAGGCCGGCATCATTACGTTTCACTGGTTCACCCGTCCGGCCGTCACATACGTGGTGCAGTACAAGGACAGTCTCGATCAAGCCGAGTGGGTCGCTTTGCCCGTGGAAGTAACCGCCGAGGGCGACATGGCCAGCTTCTCTGAACCTGCCACCGGCCGGCAGCGGTTCTACCGCGTGGTCGAGGTCCGGTGAAGGCAGCACCAGGCTCCGTCTCCACCGCCGGTTACTGGACTCGCAGCAACTCGGCCTCTGTCCAGCCGGCCTCGCGGTCGGCTGTCTCGGCACGGACCTTTTTCACCAACTCGGGGGCAACGGGCGAAAAGGTGTGCCCCCACTCGCGCCGGATGTAGGTAAGGACCGCCGCGATCTGTTCATCGTCCAGCACGCCGAGCGCCGGCATGTCGAGCTCGAAGGTCTGGCCTTTGACGCGAACGGGACCGCGCATGCCATGGAGGACGATGCGAACCAGTCGCTCCGAGGGACCGGACACCCATTCCGAACCGGCAAGCGGCGGGGCGAGGCCTTCCTGTCCCAGGCCGTGTTGTTGATGGCAGGCGAGGCAGGTGACCTCGTACATCTCCTTTCCGGCGGCAAAGCGGGCCTGTTCGGCGGCGGTCAACGGTTCGGCCCGGGGCGCGGAGCCAGCCGGCTCGGTTTTGGCCGGCTCGAGCCGGGCGAGGGAAAACGCCGCCGCCTCGCGGGCCAGGGGCACCGGGGATTTCTGCGCCAAGGTCGCCAGGGCCGCTGTAACGTCGGGAGCCGGTCCCATCTCGCCCAGGGTCAGAGCCAGTTGAATCTGCATCTCGGCCGCGGGGTCGGCGATGGCGGAGAGCAGCCGCTCACGCCAGCCGGTCGGTGGTGAAACACCGCGTCCGGACGGCCGCAGCCAAGCCTCGGCCAACCGGACGGCCGCGGCCCGCACCTTGGGGTGCGGATCGGCCAGGGCCACGCGGACGGTGTCGGCTTCGAGCTGCCCCATCCCTTCCAAGGTCCACAACGCGTGCAACCGCGCGACCGCATCCGTCGCCGCGTGCGCCAGCTTTTCCAACGCTGGCACCACGCTGGCATCGCCCCGCTCGACAAGCAGCCGTTGGGCGGTGTCGCGCCACCAGCCGTTTCGATGTTCCAGCAACCGGACGAGATCGAGGCTCGGCGTGGCGGACGAGACGGCGCGCGGTCTCGTCGCTTGGGGGGGCAGTCCCTTTTCCGGCACAATTCGATAGATGCGACCGTAAGTGGTCACCTTGTCGAGCCCGCGGTCTTCGGCCTGTTGGCGGAGGTAGGTGGTCAAAAAGAACCGGTGCTGGATGATGCCGTGGTACATGTCCACGATGTAGAGGGCGCCATCCGGACCGGTGCACGTGTTGACGGGCCGAAAGAGTTCGTCGGTCGAGGTCAGAAACTCGCCGTCGCGACAGGCATTGCGGGCGCTGACGATACCGTTGGATTCCGAGAGCAGGTTGCGCCGGACGAGATTCGCCGAGGGCTCGCACACAAATGCGTTGCCGCGGAATTCGTCCGGGAGAGCATCACCACGATAGAGTCCCGTGCCGCAGGCGGCGGTGAATTTGGCCAGACGCCCGTCGTCCCGCAGCGTGCCCGGCTGGTAACCGCGGTTCACCCCCGGATTGATGCGGCCGGGCCAGACGGTCTGATCCCGGGCCACTTGAACGCCGATGCCGGGCACCTTGGCGCCGGGGGGCAAGGCTGCGCCGTAATGGGACGGCACCATGTCGCCCCGCAACTGATCGCTGTTCGAGGTGTAAAACAATCGCCCGAAATCGTCCTGAGCCAGCCCCCACTGGACACGCTTGGGCATCGGCTCACGAGTCCACTTGCCCGCCACAAACCGGTAGCGAAATGTGTGGTAAAGGCTGTAAATCCAGTTGTCCATCGCCAGCAGCAGGCTGTTGCCGGAGTGCTCGGGGTTCATGCGTGGGCCCAGCGTGGGGTCGGCATCCTTCGCGAAATCGTCCGCCACCAGCACCCGTTGGCCGGGAGCGTCGTGTTGGATCGGGTAGTACCAAAGATTCGGCGGTTCACAGAGCAGCAGGCCGTCGCGCACCAGGAGCATGGCCCGCGGGAGAACAAGCCCGTCGAGAAACACCTTCCGACGATCCATGTCGCCATCACCATCGGCATCTTCCAGGATCGAGACACGGCCAACGGGGTTCGTTTCACCGTGGCCGTCGGCATTCGGCATGAAGCCGCGCATTTCCAGAACCCAGAGCCGGCCGGCCGGATCGAACTGAATGACGACCGGCACCTCGATCATCGGTTCGTGAGCCACCAGTTCGACGCGCAGGCCGGACTCGATTTTGAAGCTGCGTAGCGCCTCCGCCGGGGGCAAGGGCGGAGCCGGGGGAATGCGCTCTTTCGGGATGCGCGCCACCTGGGCTTCGCCGGCCTTGTCGCCCTTCTGGGCCTGCGTCAGTGGCGCCAGCAGCCCCAGCCCGAGTCCAGCGAGGCAAAAAATGCGTGAAACACTCATGCTCTTGTCGTCGTATCGCGGTCTAAATGGTGTTGTTGGACGAGTGAGGCCGGGCCCAAATTCTCGGCCCGGCCAAGGCCGTCCGCGAGCGGCCGGAACCTATCCAAACGCAGTTGGTAAGCCAAGCACGGCCTTCGGACAACAATGGCCACCGGCGAACCTCGGTGCATTGCCGGCGGTGCTGGTCGATCTGCGAGCGACCCGGACGGACGGAGGGGACGGGCCGGCAAAAAAACTGACGGGCACCCGATGGCCGGCTGCGCGAGGGCGCGAATTGGGCGCAGGGAGCTTTCCGTTTGACTTGAATTCGGTGCGGCACATAATCGCGAGCAAATACCGAATCTATGCCGAAGCTAGTCCTCCTCAGCGAGGGATTCACCGGAAAAAGCTACGAGCTGAAGGTCGAGCGCACGACCGTCGGGCGGGTTGCCGACAACACGTTCGAAATTCCGGAAGCCTCGGTATCGAGTCACCATGCGGAACTGCTTCTCCGGGGGAACGAGGTTCTGGTCCGCGATCTGGGCTCGACCAACGGCACCTTCATCAACGGCGAACGCATCACCGAGGGAGTGCTCAAGCCCGGCCAGTTGCTCCGATTGGGCACCGTTGACATGCGCCTCGAATCGACGGAAGCCGCGCCACCGAAGAAGAAGGAGCATCTCGATCACACCCGGATCATCCAAGGGATCAAACCCGGCGACCTGGAGGGGGTTCGACAGCCCCTGAATTTCGACACCTCCAAGGAGTTCTCGAAGAAGAGCAACAAAGGCACGAAGGTGTTCGTGATTGCCGCCGTGGTCGTGGGATTGGTGCTGGCGGCAGCTCTGATCATTGTGGTGACCAGCCGGTGACGCGCGGCACCGTTGTCAGGGACGCTTCCGGCCACGCCCTC
>DATLZF010000699.1:0-2053 GCA_035574135.1 Candidatus Methylomirabilota bacterium | reverse complement strand
CCCGTGAGAACCGGTGCCAGCCACAGGCCGGCCAGCCACAGCCGTATCACTGCGCCGCAGACATTCCTCGGATGGCGTTCTCTCACATCGAATCGACAGGGCTCCCGCCGGGCCGGCCCGTGCGGTCCGCCCAGCGTAATGCATCGGCACGAGTTGTCATGCGCGGACTGGTGCCGATTTTTCAACCTTCGATGCGAGATTTTGGGACTGACGGGGCACGGCGTCGTGATATAGTTCGGCCACTGCCCGCCTTCGTGCCATCAGCGCCAGCCGATGGCGTTTGCCTTCGTGGGGCGAAGGGGCGCACGTCGGAGCGAGGTGCAGGGCTGATCCCGGGCGGGACGGCAGGCAGGGGACGGTCGGAAGGGCCGGCTCGAATGAAGACTGAAAACCGTGATCGTGGATGGCCAACGGCACCGACCCGTCTTCGGGGGAACCGGGCGCCAGCTTGGCCGCTTGGACCATTTATCCCATGAAAAAGAAGTGGCTACCTTTGTTGACGATGCTCGCGGCCTGTGCCGGCCTTCATAAACCGGCCACGGCCGCCGTGCTCTTGGACGATACGTGGGCCGACGGCTCGCGCGGGGAAACTTCGCTGCCGGTAGAGTCGGCGTGGTACGCCAGCTCGGCCGGCGGGACGCCGACCCTCTCGGCGTCGCCAGCCGCGTTGACGGGCAACGTTCGCATGTTCGAAACCAACGCCGGATCGCGGTTGTGGATTACCCACTTCACCGAGCCCGGCGCACCCGTGGAACTGGGCGTGGGTGAGACTCTCAAGGCCACCTTGGTCTTCACCCCCGTCGGCGTGAACAACGCCAGCACCAGCCGGGGGCTGCGCTTCGGCCTGTTCAACTTCAGCGAGCCGGGTGCCAGCCGCGTTGGCGCCGACGGTTTCTCCACGGGTGATGGCGCCGGGGCTCCGGGCGCCAACGTGACGGGCTACATCATCAACATGAACTTCGCCCAAGCCTTCGGCATCGCGAACCCGCTCCAAATCATGAAGCGCACCGACCTTGTCACAAACAACCTCATGGGCCGCCTGCAAGCCTACACCAGTCTGGGCAGTGGGGGTGGGGCGGCAGGCAGCGCAGGGTTCCGGGACGGCGTGACCTACACGCTGGAGTTCGCCGTGAAACGGCTCGAAAGCAGCGCGGAAATCTCGGCGAGGTTCTCGGATGGCGCGGGCTGGAGCATCGCACACACGGTCACGGACTCCACGGCGCCCAACATTCGGTTCGACGGCTTTGGCATGCGCCCCAACTCGGTGGCGGACACGGCGGACGCGTTCACGTTTTCGCGCTTCAAGGTGGAACTGGTGCCTTTCGCGTTGCGCATCCGGTCGATTACCTACGACCCCTTGCAGGCGGGGGCCACCGTGACGTGGGATGCCATCGTGGGGAGGTTCTACCAGATCGAGGCGCGTGGCACGTTGGCGCCGGATTCGTCTTGGTTGCCAATTGGCCAGGTGACGGCGTCGGCCAGCGTGGAGTCGTTCGTGGATCCCGACGCGGTCTTCGAACCTCAGCGGTTCTACCAGGTGGTGGAGGTGGTGCCCGCTTTCCTCCGGTAGTGCCATTCCGGGGTGGCGGGGATGGCGGGCCCGGCTGCGAGATTGAAACGGGCCGCCGTTCGGAGTGATGCTTCCCCCGACATGCGGCGGCAGAAGCGAGTCCTGGTGGCCCTGGGGTGGTACGATTATCGGCTGCACCGGGGTATCGAGAAGTACGCGCTCGATACACGGGTGGTGTCTCTCCGCGAACATGGTGCGGGAGCGGGTGATTCCCTGGGGGTGGGACGGCGACGGTATCTTGGCCTGGCTGGGGGCAGGGGACGATCTGGCGGAGTTTGTGACCCGCGCCCGAAAACCCACGGTCGATTTCAGTTTCCGCCGGCCGCATCTGCGCTTTGCGCGTGTCCTCGAGGATCATGCCCATGCCGCCGCGCAGGTGGCAGAACATTTTCTGGCCCGCGGCCACACGAACTTCGCGTTCTACAGCGATGCGGACAACTGGTCCTATGAGGAGCGGGGCGAGGGATTCGTCCGCGCTTTGAA
>DATLZF010000698.1:0-7697 GCA_035574135.1 Candidatus Methylomirabilota bacterium | reverse complement strand
GTTCCATTTGGGCGCATTGAGCGGACTGATTACCGGGATCGAGACGCCGGGCTGGACGAGTGTCGAAGGCTACCCTTGGCAAATCATCGGTCTGTGCCAATACGGAGCGGAAGAAGGGCGGACGGAAGAACAGCCCCTGATGGTCCAACCCGACGCGGTGAACGTCAGCACGATTCACGCGGTGAAGGGGTTGGAGTTCGCGGCCGTTTTCTTGGCTGACGTCAATGCGCAGCGCTTCCCAAGTAGCCGGGCACGCCACCTGCCCAATCTCCCACTTGACGGCAACATTAAACAGGATCTCGACATTCAAGGGCTGGCTGACAACGCGAATCACGACGGCGAGCGCCGCCTGATGTATGTGGCGTTGACGCGCAGCGAGCGGTTTCTGTTCATCAGTCACTCTGGCAACAGAACGTCTAAGTTTATTAGAGAACTGAGCACGTTGGTGAATAGGAGCGGCGGCACTGTCACGAGCAACTCCAAGCAACTGCTTGAGCAACTGAAATACGCGCCCAAGGAACATCGCCGCGACGTGCGTCTGGCAACTTCGTTCTCCGACTTGCGTTACTACCTGGAATGCCCTCACGATTTCTACTTGCGCAAAGTGCTCGGTTTCGCACCTACGATTGACCAAGCGTTCGGTTACGGGCGCGGCGTTCACAACCTCATGCGGGCCGTGCATGCAAACCCCAAGAAATGGGCTGCGCTGGCGAGAGATCAGAAGCAACTGGAAGCCGAGATCTGGAAACTGATAAAGCGAGGTTTGTTTTACCTTCGCTATACGACGAGCGATCCCGCTGAAAACATGCGCAAGAAGGGGGTCGAAATCGTTTCTGCATACATCAAACGCTACGCGTCAGAACTGGAAACGCTCACGTTTGAGCCGGAAAAGGAGTTCGAAACACTCATCGAATACGAGGACGGCCAAGGCGGCGCGCTCATCTCAGGCGCAATTGACATTGTGCGGCAGGACGATCCGCCGCGGGTCACGCTGATTGATTTCAAGTCCGGCGATCCAGATTTGGACAAACACCAGAAGCTCGACGAAAAGGAAATGCAGCTCCAGGTCGGCTTGTATGCGGTGGCTGCGAAAAAGGAGTTGGAGTATCAGCCGGAACAAGGACTTGTTCGCTACCTTGATGCCGAAGACCCGGCAAAAGCTGAACTTCGCGTCGAGCTCGACGATGTTTCCATCAAGAAAGCAAAGCAAATCGTCGCGCAAACGGCAGCACAGATTCGAGACCGAAAGTTCGCCGCTGGTCCAGCCCGACGACCGGACGGCAAACACCGTTGCGAAACATGCGACTTCGTCGGTTTTTGCGGCATGAAGGAAGCGGTGAACTATAAAGCGGCACACCCGCGCGACTGGTAAGCCAATGGACGTGTTCTCGAAGCGAAAACGTTCTGAAATCATGTCGCGCGTCCGAAGTCGGGGGAACGCGGCAACAGAGGGCCGCTTGGTTCGCTTGTTTCGGCGGAACGGCATTACCGGCTGGAGACGGCGCTACCAGCTTTTTGGCACTCCGGATTTTGTCTTTCCGAAAATGCGGCTGGCGCTTTTCGTTGACGGCTGCTTTTGGCATTGCTGCCCCAAGCACTCGACACGCCCCGCTGAAAACGCGGCTTTCTGGGTGGCGAAACTGGCCCGTAATCGTGCGCGAGACCGACTGGTGAATCGAACGCTCAGGCAATCAGGTTGGCGCGTCCTGCGGATTTGGCAACACTCACTCGTTCGCAGAGATGAAGACAAATTGATTCGCCGAATTCAGCGGGTCATCGGCCACACATCTTCGCGTGTGCCTGAATCAGGGCCAGATCGGGCTTGAACTTTCGCGGCAGTCGCAAGGTGCGGCCCTCGAAGTGAAGCAGCCAGTCCAGACCGTCCCGGTCAGAGCGGGATTTCAGTTCAGGTCGGAAGCGGACTTTCAAGTCGGAGTCGAAGAACATCAGGCGGCGGTCGAAGGCGCGGTCATGCAGCGCGTTCAGGCACAGGCCGTTTCTCGGGTTCATCCGCTGTTTCGGATCGTCGGCCCACGGGACGATGTGGCTGGCCACGAGCAATTCGGGCACGGCCAGACCGGTGACGCAGCATTTGCCATCGTAAGCGGCCAGCACGGCGGCGCGGAAGAAATGCTGGTTCACGCGCACGCGCACCAGCCGCTCGCGTTCGCGGCCCTCGGCGGGCAGGTCGCGTTCGTCAATGTCGGCAAAGTCTTCCAGCTTGCGCCCGCTGAACTTGGCGAGCAGGCGTTCGCTCTCATAGGCGAGCGCGGCGGGGTCGTCCTCGAAATCGCGCCAGACTTCGATTTCGCCCTTTGCGCCGTGAGCCATGCCTTTGACGCCGCGCGCGGCCAGTTCCGGGTCGAGCCGGGAGAAATTGTTCAGCTTGAGCGCGACGGCGTTGGCGGAGCGGCCGAGCAGCTTGGCGAGTTCGATTATTTCCGGCGCGCGGCTGTGTTGCCGTCCAAACGGGATTTTGCAGTAGAGATTGAAGGCGAGGATGTGCTCGTCGCGCGTCCAGTCTTTGTGTCCGGCCGGCATGGTTCAGCCTTTCAGCCAGTGGATTTTGATTTCCTTTTCCAGCGGTTTGAACTCCGGGTCGCCGGTGACCAGTTCGGCTTTGCGGACCCTGGCCAGCGCGGCGGCGAAGGCGTCGGCCAGGCTGATTTTGAAGCGGGCCTTGAGATCAGCGGCGGCATCGGCCAGGGCGCGGTCGGCGGGATGGAATTGGATCGGGGCGGCGACCAGTTCGCCGGCGACGCTCTGCCACGCGGCTTCGCCGTCCTTGCGCCGAATCATGTATTGCACCTCGGCGTAGTTGACCTCGGTCATGTGGACCGGTTGGTCGCGCTGGCCGGCCTTTTCAAGAATCTGCGCGACCGTTTCAGCCCCCGGCTCATCGCGGAGCAGGCTGAGCAGCGCGTGGCTATCGAGAACCTGTGCTGCGGGCATATTTGGCCTCCTCAAGCTCCTTTTCTTCGCGTTTGTGCTCGGCCCATTCCTGGTCGAAGGACTTGTCGCCGGGTTTGCGTTTCAGAATGCCACGCAGGCGTCGAACCGTGGCGGCGGTCACCGGCTTCAGGAGAATCCCCTCGGGCGTGGCCTGCACCACGGCTTTGGTCCCGTCCTGGATGTCGAACTGCTTGCGCAAGCGCTGCGGGATAACTACCTGGCCTTTCGTCGTGAACCATACGGTTTCGGTTGGCTCAGTCATGTTCATGGTTTGGAGTATGATTGACAAACTAAAGTCCGTCAACAAACACATTGTAAGACTATGGCATGCAAGTTGGACACGCTTGCCCTGTCGCCCGAGCACCTCATGTCCTGGCGTGCGCCTCAATCGGAGCCAGATCGGGCCTGAACTTTCGCGGCGGACGAAGTGAGCGGCCCTCGAAGTGAAGCAGCCAATCCAGGCCGTCACGGTCAGAGCAGGATTTCAGTTCGGACCGGAAGCGGACTTTCAAGTCGGAGTCGAAGAACATCAGGCGGCGGTCGAAGGCGCGGTCATGCAGCGCGTTCAGGCAGAGTCCGTTTCTCGGGTTCATCCGCTGTTTCGGATCGTCGGCCCATGGGACGATGTGGCTGGCCACGAGCAACTCGGGCACAGCGAGACCGGTGACGCAGCATTTGCCGTCGTATGCGGCGAGCACGGCGGCGCGGAAGAAATGCTGGTTCACACGCACGCGCACCAGCCGCTCGCGTTCGCGGCCCTCGGCGGGCAGGTCGCGTTCGTCAATATCGGCGAGGTCTTCCAGCTTGCGCCCGCTGAACCTGGCGAGCAGGCGTTCGCTCTCGAAGGCGAGCGCGGCAGGGTCGTCCTCGAAGTCGCGCCAGACTTCGATTTCGCCTTTCGCGCCGTGGGCCATGCCCTTGATGCCGCGCGCGGCCAGTTCGGGGTCGAGCCGGGAGAAGTTGTTCAGCTTGAGCGCGACGGCGTTGGCGGAGCGGCCGAGCAGCCTGGCGAGTTCGATTATTTCCGGCGCGCGGCTGTGTTGCCGTCCAAACGGGATTTTGCAGTAGAGATTGAAGGCGAGGATGTGTTCGTCGCGCGTCCAGTCTTTGTGTGCAGCAGCCATGCGCGTCACGTTGGTATATCCTTCTTGTGCCAGGATTCTGCCAGCGGGCCAAGCCGCTACGGGCAAAGCAGTTCATGCGGGCATTGTCCGGGTGGAGGTGTGGGCAAAGGAACAGAAGGGCGTGCCAGCCGCGCAGGAATTCGTCCGTCGGCACGCGGCGCAACTGGCGGCGGTCCAGCCGGGCGAGGCGTTCGAGTGCCTGGGCGGCGGCCCGTTGCCATTCGGGCAACACAGGTCCGGCGGTGATCCTGCGGACAGCGCCAGAGGCCCGGCGCACTCCAAAAGCGGGCGCACCTTCGGGCGCGTTCGATTCCCGCGAAGCGTCCTGGAGTACGGCAGCCCCCTGCCGCTTTCGGGTGAGCCGAGCGGTGCGCGGAGCGCGATAGCCGGGGCGGCCGTGCTCGCCAGAAATTCCTTTACGGCCAGCCCCACGGCCGCGGCCACCAGCGCTGGGTCGTCGTTGCCGATGTGAGCCGGCCGGGCCCGTTCCTGTGCGGCCAACCGGAGCGGTGCTGTCGGATCCGTCCGCCAGCGCGGGGGACAAACCGCTTGCGTTCCCGCGGTGCGTTACCTAGACAGATCGCCCATGAAGGCCCGCTGGTTTGGGGTTTTGCTGGCGCTCAACCTGGCGTTGATCGCGACCTGCGGCATGCTCATGTTCCGGTTCCTGACCGGAACGTCAGGCCGCGGCGGCGGGACCGTGGAAGCTCCGGTGGCTGCGGAGCCGGCGGTTGAACCCGTCGAGGCGGCTCCGGTGCCCCCTCCAGGGGCCCCGACCCTCGTTATCCAGACCAACACCTTTCACTGGAGCCAGGTCGAGTCGTCGGATTACCGGCAATACATCGCGAACCTTCGCGCCATCGGCTGTCCGGAGGTCACCATCAAGGACATCATCGTGACGGACATCATGAGGCTCTATGCCCTGCAACGCGGCGATCATTCCATCAACCAACGCGAGTTTCGTTTCTGGGAGACCGATGAGAAGCGAGTGCTGACGGCCCGCCAGGCCGAGGCCCGGGACCGGGAACTGGCCAGGATCGACAAGCAGGTGCCGGCCGTGCTGCGCGAATTGCTGGGCGTGAACTACGAGCGCGAGCTGAACAAATACTTCATCGACACCCGCGACGAAGATCGGCGGCTGGCCTTCCTGTCCGAAGCCAAGAAGCAGCAGGTGCTGGCGATCCGGGAACAGGTCGAGGACATGGAGGAGCGGGCCCGCGAAGCGCTGCCGCCCGGAGCGGCGCTTGATCCGGCGACCCGTCGGCAGATCGAGGACCAACGGCGCAAGCTGTTGCTGGGAGTGCTCACGCCAGAGGAACTCGACGAATACGAGTTGAGCATGTCCGAGACGGCGGATCGCCTCCGGCGTGAACTGGTGGGCTTCAATCCCACGAAAGAGGAGTTTCGCCGGATTTTTCAGTTGCGCCGTGAGGTTGAAGCCAAGCTGGACGCCTTGCCGGAGGGCGACCCCGCCCGCATGGCGGCACTGGCGCAGTTGGAGGAAGACATCAAGGCCGGGTTGGAACCGGATCGGTTGGGTGACTACGAGCGCATCAAGAACAAGGATTATCAGGAGCTTTGCTTTTTCGCCCGGCAGCAGGAGCTGCCTGCGCAGGTGGCTCAGACCGTTGCCGACTACCGTCAGGTGGCCGAACAGGAGCGGATGCGTCTGCTGGCTTCCACTCAAATCTCGGAGGAAACCCGACAGACGGCCTTGAAGGCCATCGAGGCCGAAACCATCCAAGCCGTCCGCCAGGTCATGGGGGATTCCGCCTTTGCCGCCTTCCTTCAGGGTCCGGGATCATGGTTGCAGAATCTGGCCGCGCCGCCAGCCGCGGCTCCGGCCGGCAGGCCCTAGGCCGGATATTTCGCAGTTCGCATGAAGCGCCTGCAGACTGTAGCTGCCGGCGTGAGCCGGCCGAGGCGCGCCCACGGCCGCGGCTACCATGGGTATGAAATATCCGGGTTGGCTGGAACGGTGCGGTGGAAGTGATGGGGAGCGCAGCCGCCCCGGTTGCGGTTTGGCGCGCCCTCGCGCCGTCCTCGGGCGCATTCGAGCGCTCCAAACAGTGGGATGGAGCGGACGCCTCGCGTCAACCGCGAGGGCGCGGTTGGTGGCGCCCTCCTCCTCAATTCCCACGGCATCGTTCCGCTGCGGAGCGCCCCGCCGCTGCCGCCAAGGCCCGTGGGGCTGGCCGTGGTGCGGCCGCACTTGTCCGGTCGGAGCGGATGCCGGGGGCATGCGGAGGCGGGCCGGACCTGATTGCCCATCGCCGGATACGCTCGCGAGATTCCGCCCGGTGTGGCATCCGTCAGGCAGGGCTACCAAAGAAATGACTTTTGTTCGGATACGAGCGTGCTGCCCTGCCACAGGCTGGCGCGCCAGGCAACCAGCTCACCGAAGCGCTCGAATTCAGCCGTGGTCAGGGACAGCTTCGTCCACCGTCCGAGCCAGCCTGTGCGCGCCACCGGGGCCTCTACCGTCGCGGTGGTTTGGCGCCCATCGTTCGCGCCCTTGAGTTCGAGGCGCAGCGTCAGGGGATCGGCCAGCTTTGACTTCCATTTCACGTCGAAGCGAAGGCCGCCGCGTTCGGCCGCGTTGCGGCGCAGTTGCGCCTGGTAGGCGTCGCGATCGAAAAGGCTCGGGGAGAGTGAGTGTCGCCCTTCCCGATCAAGGTAGTGCGGCAGCACTTTCACCACGCGCGCGGCCGGCGCCTCTGCTGCCGTGGAAAGGAACGCCGCCAGAAGGAACAACAGCAAGACGACCGACTGGCGCAAACCGCTGGGCACGGCTGTCGTCTCCTATCGCAGCACCCGGCGCAGGAATTTGATGCCATCCACGGCAATCTCGTTGCGCGTGGGCTCGATCCGCCGCCAGATGGCGGCGGCGCGCGCGATGACCTTCACGTCCGTCGTGAAGGATTCGATCACCACGTCGCCCGTGTATTTGATGGCTTTGAGGGCCTGCGCGATGGGTTTCCAGTCGATGTGGTCGTGCCCCGGGGTGCCCCGCCCGCTGCCGCAGGCGTGGAAGTGCCCGAGGAGCGGTCCGGCCTCGCGAATGGCGGCGGCCGGATCTTTCTCCTCGATGTTCATGTGGAATGTGTCGAGGTGAAGTTTGACGTTTGGCGCCCCGACCGCCCGGATGAGTTTCAAGCCTTGCTCGCAGGTGTTGAGAAAGTCCGTCTCGAACCGGTTCAATGGCTCGATGCACAGCGTGACCCCGCGTTTGGCGGCATGGGCGGCCAGCTCTTTGAGGTTCTTGACGACGAGGGCGAATTCCTTCTTTTGCTGAGCCGGTTCGACGGCGTCGGCTTTGCCGACCACCGAGTAGATGGGGCCAATGACGCGCGGGCAACCCATGGCCTGGGCCTGGTCGATGATGGCCTTGCAGTAGGTCATGGCCGTTTTCTGTTCGTCGGCCGTGCCGCGGAAATCGCGGCCCGGGCCCATGCACGCGCAGAGCGAGCCGATGGCCAGGCCGTTCTTGTCGGCCGCAGCCTTCACCTTGACGGGGTCGATGTGCTCGGGGGCTTCGACCGGGATTTCGACCGTTTCGAATCCCCACTTCTTGAAGGTGGGAAAAAGCCGGACGCTGGCGGTCGTGAACGGCGAGGTGAA
>DATLZF010000697.1:0-4127 GCA_035574135.1 Candidatus Methylomirabilota bacterium | reverse complement strand
CGGTCCGCGTTGAGACGGCGCAACGCCCGCCGCGCCTGGTGGCCAATCCCTCCCATCCGGATGCCGACGCCAACGGCATGGTCGCCATGCCCAACATCAACCTGCACGAGGAGATGGTGGACCTGATGGCGGCCTCACGGGCGTTCGAGGCCAACCTGAGCGTCGTGAAAACGGCGCGCAGCATGGCCCAGCAGACTCTCGCCATCGGCAAACGCTGACCCCTGACGTTTCCGGGTTGAATGAACGCGCTGTCCGCCCTCCGGTCGCTGGCCTATCCCGCCCTGCGCGCCGAGCCTCCGGCAAGGAATCCGGTCGAGCCTGCCGGAGCCGGGCTGATTCCCGCAGCCGATCTCGAAAAGATCACCCAGCCCTTGCCATTGCCGGCCCCTGCCACGGGGGCCGCCCCGGCGGCCGGCTCCTTCGAAGGCGTTTTGCGCACGCTGGTCACCGAGGTAAACGACAAACAGCTCGCGGCCCGCGACGCCGTGCAAGGCCTGTTGAGCGGGCAGAACGTCTCGTTGCACCAGGCCATGATCGGCATGGAGGAGGCGGCGGTGTCTTTCCAGCTCATGGTCGAAGTCCGCAACAAACTGCTCGAATCGTATCAGGAACTGATGCGCATGCAGGTATGACGATCGCTCGTTCCCGGCCGTGAACGGCTGGCGTGCCCATGAACCAGGCGTTGACCAAGGCTCTGCAGCAGCTCACCGAGACGTGGAAACATCTCGGCCTCAACCAGCGCGTCAGCGTTGTGTTGGCGTTGGGCGCCGTGGTGGCCGGCCTGGTGGGCGTCGGCTTCTGGGCCAGCCGGCCGGATTATGCGTTGCTCTACGGCAAGCTCGACGACGCCGAGGCCGCCAAGGTCATCGCGGCGCTCGACGAGCTCAAGGTGCCCTACACCACCGCGCCGGGCGGGGCGATCCTGGTGCCGCCTGACCAGGTCCACCGGCTGCGCATGCAACTGGCCGGCCGCGGCATTCCCCGGGGCGACGGCGTGGGCTTCGAGATCTTCGACAAACCGAATTTTGGCATCTCGGACTTCGTGCAACGGGCCAATTACCTCCGGGCTGTGCAGGGCGAGCTCTCCCGCACCATCAGTCAGCTCGACGAGGTGGAGACCGCGCGCGTGATGATTGTGATGCCTGAGAACCGCCTGCTGGTGGACGAGCAAAAAAAACCCACGGCTTCGGTCTTCGTCCGCACGCGGGGCAACGCCCAGCTCTCGCCCTCCGCAGTGAACTCGATCCGCTTTCTCGTGGCCAACTCCGTCGAGGGCCTCAAGGCCAGCGCCGTCTCGGTGGTGGATCACATGGGCAACGTGTTATCCGGCCACGCCGAAGAGGGCTCGGCGGCCGGGCTTTCCAGCACCCAACTGGCTTCGCGCCGTGAACTGGAGCAATACCTCGCCCGCAAGGCCGAAGGAATGCTGGAGCGAGTGCTCGGGCCCGGTCAGGCGGTCGTGCGCGTGGCCGCCGAGATCAATTGGGACACCATCACCCGCGTCGAGGAACGGTTCGACCCCGATGGGCAGGTTCTGCGCACCTCCACGGTGGATGACGAACTGACCACCACGACCTCAACCGACGCCAACGGTGGCGCCGCCGGCGTGGCCAGCAACAACGGCGAGACCAACGGACCCGCCGGCAGCCCATCGAGCACCAGCCAGACAAAGAAGAAAAACACCAGCAACCAGTACGAAATCAACAAGAGTACGAGCAACATTCTCCAGGCTGCCGGCGGCTTGAAACGCGTCTCGGCAGCCGTGTTCATCGCGGCCCGCTTCGAGGGCGAAGGCAAGGATCGCAAAGCCGTGCCGCGCCCGCCCGAGGAACTTAAAAAGCTGCAACGCATCGTCCAGAGCGCTCTCGGCATCATCGAGGGCGATCCGGCGCGCAAGGATGAGGTTACGCTGGAGGAGATACCCTTCAACGACCAGCCCGCCCTGGATCTGGCCAAGCAGTTGGAAACAGACAGCCGCCGCCAGTTCTACTGGGAGATCGGCCGCACCGCGCTCTGGGTGGGGTTGGCCCTCACCGTTCTCTTCATCTTCTTCCGCCTGTTGAAGCGCACTCCGCTGAATGACATGCCACTGGGACTGCCCGTGCCGGACCTTGGCGGCGAAGGCGCTCCTGCCGGCCTGGGCCGCGATGCCAAGCCTGGCATCGTCACCGCCGAGGTGCTGAATCAGTTGATCCGCGAGAACCCGGCCAACATGACCCAGGCCGTGCGGGCCTGGATGACCAAAGGAAAGGCCAGCAATTGAAAACCGCCGCACCCCAGCCTGAAGGCTTCCCGCCGGTCGCGCCTGGCCGTCGAGCCTCCGACCTGCTGCCGCGCGTGTCGCCCCGTTGACCCTAGCCATGCCTGCCGCTCCCGAAACCGCCCAGCCGCTGGACATCACCAAGATGACCAAGGTCCAGAAGCTCGCCGCGTTGCTTATCATCGTCGGCCCGGACGCGGCGGCGCAGGTCCTCAAACATCTCGACGAGCATGAGCTGGATGCGGTCACCACGGAAATGGCCAAGATCACCATGATCAGCCAGTCGTTGCAGGAGGAGATCCTCAAAGAGTTCACCGAGGTCGCCATCGACGCGAGCACCTCCATCCTGGGCGGCATCCCGTACACGCAGTCGGCGCTCGAGAAATCGGTTGGCCTGTTTCGCGCCACCAACATCATCGGCCGCGTCGCCCCCACCCGCACGCCCGTGGCGGCCATGCAGCAAATCGTGGACATGGAGCCCCGCCAGATCTGCAACCTCCTCAAGGGTGAGCAGCCCCAGACGGTTGCGCTGGTCATGAGCTACCTCGGCCCCGAGAAAAGCGCCCAACTGCTTGCCCTGTTGCGACCCGAGATGCGCGAACAGGTCATCGAACGCCTCGCCACGTTGGCCCCCATACCCATCGAGGTCGTGGAACGTGTCGTCGAGGTGCTCAATGCCAAGGTCGGCACCAAGCGCACACGCGCCCTCAACCAGACCGGCGGCGTGAAAATGGCGGCCGAGCTTCTGAACGCGCTCGACAAGAACATCAGCAAATCCCTCCTCGTCTCCCTCGAAGAGCGCAATCCCGATCTCGGCGCCGGCATCCGGCAGAAAATGTTCACCTTCGAGGATCTTGCCGGCCTCGATCCCACGGCCCTGCAAAAAGTGCTTCGCGAGATCGACATGCGCGACCTGGCCGTCTCCCTCAAGACCGCCAGCGAGAAAGTCAAGGTGGCGCTGCTGTCCTGCATCTCCAAGCGGGCCGCCGAGACGGTCAACGAGGAGATGAGCTTCATGGGACCGCTCAAACTCAAGGACATCGAGGCCGCCCAGCAGCGCATCATCGAGGTCGTCCGTCGCCTCGAAAGCGAGGGCGAGATCGAACTCGACGGCGGCGGTGGTGAAACGACCTGAACCCCGACATGAACTCCGCCCGCATCATCCCTCTCCCGCACCCGCTCCACGACGTGAAGCTGGTGCGCTTCGGCGATGCCGCCTCCTTGCACCAACGCGATCTCGAGGAAAGCTACCAGCGCGGTCGCCGCGACGGCGAGCGCGCCCTCAGTGAACAGCTCGTCCGTCAGCGGGCCGAACTGATGGAGCTGCAGACCGGCATCTTCACTTCGCTCAAGGCGGTCTTTCCGCAGCTCAGCCGCGAATGCGAACAGGCGCTCGTGGCCCTGGCCCTGGAGATTGCCCGCAAGGTCGTCGCCGGCCTGCCCATCTCGGCCGAGATGATCGAGAGCGCCGTGCGCGAGGCCTGCGCGGAGATGCAGGAGGCGGCGGAGTATTGTGTGCGGCTGCATCCCGAGGATCTCGCCACGCTCGAGCGCGCCAACTCGCCCCTGCTGCTGCCCCAGGGCGGCTCCGAAAAACTGCGGGTGGAAAGCTCGCCCGCGGTCTCCCGCGGCGGCGTCCTCGTCGAAACCTCCTTCGGCGTTATCGACGGCCGGCGCGAGACGAAGTTTCAACTGCTCCAGGAATGCCTCCGGCCCTGATCCCAAGTTTTGACGAGCGTCCGCCGGCTGTTCACCGCCTGGAACAGCTCCGGCAGCGGGTCCGTGGAGCCCGGGTCCTCGAGGCGCGAGGCCGGGTCACGCGGGTCATCGGCCTGGTGGTCGAGTCGGCCGGGCCGATGACCGCCGT
>DATLZF010000696.1:0-3388 GCA_035574135.1 Candidatus Methylomirabilota bacterium | reverse complement strand
CGGCCCGCGTGCAGGAGTTTGTCTTTGATCCCGCCGACCCACGGCAGCCCCAAAGGGTCAATGGCGAACTGGAAATCGGCGGATTGCCCTTCGCGATCGAGTTTGAAGGCATTCCGGACCGGGCGGCAAACCCGGTGGGAGCGCAGGCCGGGAACGCGCGGCCGAAAGCGATCCGCGGCATCGTGTATCGCCGCGCCACGGTCATTTTGGTCCGCCTCAAACACACCGCCACGGGGGAAGTGGTCGCGGCCGCGCCGTTCCTCCTGCCCAACTTCGGCCCGGAGGTCGTTCTCCCCCTCGAGGCCGGCCCATTCGTCACCTCCGAGTACAACGTGACCTTCGAGAACGGCGTGCTCACCTCCATCACCGGCAAGCGGCCCAGCGAACTCATCGGGGCCATCACTCCGGTGATCGATCTGGCCAAGTCCGTCGTTTCGATTCCCGGCGAGCTTTTGACCATCAAGGTCGAGCAATCCAACGCGGAGAAAACCCTCGTCGAGAACCAGAAGCTGATCCTGGAGTTTCAAAAGGCCATCAACGATCTCAAAACCGGCCAGTCGGGCAGCGATGGCCGATAGCGGGTAGAACTCGCCGCGGTCACCACCTCCGATCCCCCGCCGCTTCTTCTGCTTGTCGGCCCGTCCAAAGAGCGCGACCCTCTGCCTCACCTATGGACCACTACGTCGAACGAGTCGTGGATTTGCTCGATCCCTCCCTGAATCGCATCCAGAACATGACCCCCGAGGCCGCCCGGCAACGAGTCCTGTCCGGGGACGCTGCCGCGGTACGCGGGATCGAAGGCTCCTTTGCCCTCCTGGCCCGCGCGGGCAAGACCGTGCGCATGGCGCGCTCACTGGACCGGCCCATGCGCTACTTCCTGGCCAAACGCCACGAGGGGCCCGCCCTGATCGTGGCTGATCGCATCGACACCATTCACCGACAGCTCCAGGCCGAGGGCCTGGCCGATCAGTTTCATCCCAGCTACACGCGCATGGTCCCGGCGCATTACGTGGTCGAGATTCAACTCGTCGGCTGCCCCGACCCGGACCCGACCTACACCCGCTTCTTCACGCCGCAGCGCAACGCCCTGCCGGCGGATCTGGACGAAATCGGGCGTCGCTACATCGGTGCCCTGGCGGAGGAGATCGCCAAGTGGCTTCGCGGCGTCCCGGAGCGCGAGCCGCTGGGGGTGTGCTTTTCCGGCGGCATCGACAGCGGCGCGGTGTTTCTCACCACCTACCACGTCCTCAAGCAACTGGGAATGAGCCCGGCGCGGCTGAAGGCGTTCACCCTCTCCTTGGGCAAAGGACCGGATCTCGAGCAAGCTCGACGCTTCCTCGACGCGCTCGGGTTGGGCCTGTTCCTGGAACCGATCGAGGCCGATCCCGAGTCACTCGACGCCGCCGAGACCATCCGCGTGGTCGAAGATTACAAGCCGCTTGACCTGGAGGCCGCCGCCATGGGGGTCGCCCTGTGCCGCGGCGTGCGCGCGCGGTATCCGGATTGGAAGTTCCTCATCGACGGCGACGGCGGCGACGAGAACCTGAAGGACTATCCGATCGAAGAGAACCCGGAGCTGACCATTCGCAGCGTGGTGAACAATCTCATGCTCTATCAGGAAGGCTGGGGCGTGGGGCGGATCAAGCACTCACTCACCTACAGCGGCGGCCTGAGCCGCAGCTACACGCGCACCTACGCACCGGCGCGGCATTTCGGCTTCGAGGGGTTCAGCCCCTTCACCCGACCCAACGTGATCGAAGTGGCCGAGGGCATTCCCTTCGAGCAGCTCACCGGCATGTCGGTGCCCCGACTCTATGCGCTCAAGGGCGACATCGTCGCGCGCGGCATCAGGGCCATCACCGGTCTGGACATGCCCGTGTTTCCCAAGCGCCGCTTCCAACACGGCGCCCTGCCAGTCAACCGCCTCCGCGAGCGCCTGCCGGGCCGCGAACTCGATCTGCGACGGCAATTCCTTGCCCTCTACGCATAAACGGCACCGTCTGCTGCCCGGGCCGGAGCCGGCACGGGGCGGGGTCAATCGCCGCCCTGTCGCCGCCGAACTTGCAGCCGCAGGAAACCGGCCGGAGTCAATTCCAAGGGCGCGGTGGTCCGGTAGAGCCATTGCGTGGTCCCATCCGCACCCGATGTGGTCTCCAGCAGCTCCACGCCAGGCGGCGCGTCGTTCCAGTCGATGACGTTGGAGCTCCACTGCAACGCGACTTCCGCCTCCATGGCGCCGGCGGCGGTGGTGAACCGCAGCGTGAGATAGGACCGGCCATCAATCTCGATCAGACCCGCCTGGGGGCGCCGCCCCGGCTGATCGCGCCGGGGATGCAGCCCGAGGGCGTACTCGGCGAAATTCACCAAGCCATCCAGATCCGCATCCACCTCCGGCCCGCTGACGGCGGCGTTGGTGACGGCCTCGTCCCAGAACAACGCCTGCCAGCGCGCGAAAGTGAGCGAGGGCGGTGTGCCGGCCGGCATGCCGCCGGGCATCGCTGAAGCCATCCAGTTGGTGGCCAGGCCGTGCGCGGGATTCGAGAAGGGATCGCGCAAGAGCAGCGATGGGCCGTCACCGTCGGGGGATTCCGGCCAGGCGCCGCCGTCGCCGTAACTGAAGTCGCGCAGCGTGCTCGCGCCGCGGACCAGGGCGAGTCGCTCGCCGCCGTTGGAGAGGTTGCCGGTGTATTCGCCGGCGACAAGGGCATCCACCTCCGACCCGTAGCGGGCGCGAAAGGCGGCGTGGCGCTTGACCACCAACACGCTGGCGCCCGGATTCACGTAGCGCACGGCGCCGTTGTTGAAGTCGAAAGTCACACCGGAGCTGAAGCGCACGCCGGCGAGGTCCAGCGGCACGGCACCGATGTTCATCAGCCGGAGAAACTCGAACTCGTCCGCATCACGGAAGCCGGCGGCCACCTCGTTCGTCGTGGCGTCGGGTGGGTGATACATGATCTCGGCGATGACGAGGTTGCTGGCGCTGGCAGACACGGCACTCGGGGCAAAGAGCGCCTCGGTCAGGGGACTCCACTCGGCGGTGGTGTCGTTGCGGGCGCGGGCTTTCACCACCACCACGTTGCTGATGACCACGGGGGCGCCGTAGATCAGCGCGCCCGGGCCCAGAGCGCCACCCGGCAGGCGCGGATCGGTGCCATCGAGGGTAAAGTAAATGGTGGCCGTCTGGCCGGTGGCGGCCACCGTACTCGCCATCGTCAGGGCGTAGCCGGGAGGCACCGTCCCGCCGTGCTGGCTGAAGACGGGCGGCTCGGTAACGGGCCACAGGCCGGCATCGCGGAAGTGGCGGCGACCAGCGGTGGTGCCCAGGAGGTAGCTGCGACGACCGGCGTTGGTGAGAATCCATTGGGCGAACAGGTTTGTGTTCAGTGCG
>DATLZF010000695.1:0-3951 GCA_035574135.1 Candidatus Methylomirabilota bacterium | reverse complement strand
CGCGTGCCCCCAGGGCGGCGAGGTTCGTCAGCGCGCCCGTGTTGATCGCCTCGGCGTTTTTGACGAAGTAAAGGTTGCCCGAGTAATCCGCGCCCGTTTTCGGATCCGCCAGCCTGCGCCAGGAATAGACGAAGTCGTCGGCGGTCACGGGCTCACCCGTGGACCAGACCGCGTTGGTGCGGAGGTGGAAGACGTAGGTGAGCCCGCCGTCCAACACCTCCCATCGCTCGGCCAGGCCCGGCTCCGGCTTGGCTGTTTGGGGATGGAAGCGTGTCAAGCCCTCGAAGAGGGCCTGGACGATGCGATGGTCCGGCTGCCCCGTGGCGATGGCCGGATCGAGTGATTCAGGCTCAGCGCCGTTGAGGATGACCAGATCCGCCTGCGTCCGTGGGCGGGAGCAGCCGGGGCCGGCCATGGCGATGGCGACAAGGCACGACAGGAGGATGAGGTCTCCCCTGCTCCGCCCTGCCGGAAAGCGAAACGCCCTCCGCATTTGTCGGAGGGCGTCCGCACATCTTCTCATGGAAGAGGGGAAAGCCGGCTACTTCCTACTTGTTGGTCGCGGGGGTTGATGGTGCCGGCGGGCTAGTCGTGCCGTTGGTGGCCGCGGTGGGCGCAAGGTTTGTCGTGGTGGCCTGGGGGTCGGCATTGGTGGGCGTCGGGCGCAGAGGCGTGGCCTCCGCGCGTTCGGCCGGCGTCAGGCGCAAGCGGGGATCGCCGCTCTTGCTCCGCGCCTGCCGGGCGTTGAGCATCGACAGCGAGAGAGTCAGGGCGAAAAATACGACGGCCGTGTATTTGGTCATCTTCGTCAGCGCGTTGCCGCTGCCGGCGCCGAACAGCGCATCCGTGGCCGAAGCGCCAAAGGCCTGGCCGAGACCGGCTTCCTTCTTGGGCAGTTGCACGAGCACCAAGAGGATCAAGAACAGGCAATCCACCACGAGGAGGAAGGTGAGGAATCCAATTATCCAGATCATAGGAAGGCGTGGTTAAATGGAGTTTTTGACGATGTCGGCAAAGCTGCGGACCTCCAGGGAGGCTCCCCCCACGAGCGCGCCATCCACATCCGGCTGGCTCATCAGCTCGCGGGCGTTGGTGGCCTTGACGCTGCCGCCGTATTGGATGCGCACGCGGCGGGCCACGGTGTCGTCGAACGCCTTGCTGAGGAGCAGGCGGATGTAGGCGTGGGCTTCCTGCGCCTGGGTGGCCGTGGCGGTTTTGCCGGTGCCGATGGCCCAGACGGGCTCGTAGGCGATGATGGTTTCGACCATCTGCTCGGGCGTCAGGCCGGCGAGGCTGCCGCGCACCTGGATCTGGAGCACCTGTTCCATGCGGCCGGCTTCACGCTCCTCCAGGGTTTCCCCAACGCAGACGATGGGTTTGAGCGCGGCGGCATGGGCGGCGGCGGCCTTGCGGGCAATGAGGTCGTCCGTTTCCTTCTGATACTGCCGGCGCTCGGAGTGGCCGAGGATCACGTAGCGCACGGAGAACTCGCGCAACATGCCCGCCGCCACCTCGCCGGTGTAGGGGCCGTAGTTGTGTTCGCTCATGTTTTGGGCGCCGAGGCGGATGTTGGAATCGAGGATGGCCTTCGACACCTCGCTCAGCGCCGTAAACGGGGGACAGACGACGATGTCCAGTTCCTTCACGCTGGCCAGTTCGCGTTTCAATCCCTGGACGAGGTCCAGCGCCTCGGCCACGGTCTTGTTCATCTTCCAGTTGCCGGCAATGATCAGTCTGCGTTCTTTGTCCATTCGAGAAATCCCGTCGTTCTGGCGCGCCGCCGGGAGCGGCGGGTGGCGTTCATTTGTCGGTGAGGGCCGCAACGCCCGGCAGGACGGCGCCTTCGAGGAACTCGAGGCTGGCGCCGCCGCCCGTGCTCATGAAGGTGACGGCGCTCCCCAGCCCGGCTTTGTTCAAAGCTTTCACGCTGTCGCCGCCGCCGATGATGCTCTTGGCTCCGTTCTTTTGCGTGGTCTCGGCCACCGCCCGGGCCACGGCATTGGTGCCGGTGGCAAAGCGCTTGTCCTCAAAAATGCCCATCGGGCCGTTCCACAGGATGGTCTTGGCTCTGGCGATCTCGGCCGCATACAACTGCGCTGTGGCGGGACCGATATCCACACCTTCCTCGTGGTCCGGGATGTTGGGCTCCGTGTTGGTGCGGGGATTGGTGAAGTCGATGATCGGCTTGCCCTTCTTGTTCAGTTTGTCGGTCACCACCGGGGTGGCCACGACGTTGTCCACGGGCAGCAGGAACTTCACCCCACGCTGTTTGGCCTTGGCCAGGGCTTCGAGGGCGACGCCGGTCTTGTCGGGTTCCACCAAGGATTTTCCGACCTTGAGCCCTTGGGCCAGCTTGAAGGTGTAAGCCATGGCCCCGCCAATGAGAAGAACGTCGGCCTTTTCCAGCAGCCGGTCGATGACCTTGATCTTGTCCGACACCTTGGCGCCGCCGAGAATGACCACGAAAGGGCGGGTGGGATTCTCCAGTTCGTCGCCGAGGAACTTCAATTCGCGCTCCATCAGCAAGCCGGCCGCGCACAACCCTCCGCGCCTGGCCACGGTTCGCGCCACGCCTTCGGTGGAGGCATGGGCCCGGTGGGCGGCGCCGAAGGCGTCGTTCACGTACAGGTCGGCCAATCCGGCCAGTTTGCCGGCAAACGCCGGGTCGTTCGCCTCTTCCTCCGGGTAGTAGCGGACATTTTCCAACAAGAGAATGTCGCCGTCTTTGAGAGCGCTCACCGTTTTCTCGACCTTTTCGCCGATGCAGTCGTCCACGAACGCCACCGGCCGGTGAATCAGATCTGCCAGCTTGGCGGCCACGGGGCGGAGCGACATGGACGGCTCGCGCTGGCCCTTCGGGCGGCCCAGATGCGCTGCGAGGATGACGCGGGCGCCTTGGTGGATCAGCCATTCAAGCGTCGGCAGGGTCTCCTGGATGCGCGTGGCATCGGTGATGACCATCTGCCCCTCCTTCTCTTCGAGGGGGACGTTGTAGTCCACCCGCACGAGCACGCGCTTGCCCCTGACTTGCAAGTCTTTGACCGTCAGTTTTGCCATAGATTCGACAAGGGCGGAGAGCATAGCCAAGGGGGACGGTGAGTCAAAGGGTTTTACCCGGAAAAATCCCGGGAGGGGCGCGTTGACAACCCGAAATCGCTTTGGCTTAATCCCGGTCCCCTTTCCGGGCTGGCCGGTAGGTTACCCAAGTGGCCAACGGGGGCAGACTGTAAATCTGCTGGCTTACGCCTTCGCTGGTTCGAATCCAGCACCTACCACCATCCGGCCGCGCCTTGCCCTTCCCCCCCTCCCGGGCCGCGGGCGGTGGTCGCGTCCAGCCGCGCGGCTTTGCGGGCGAGTCCGGCGGAGCAGCTCCCTAACCCGCCAGCAATGCGGCAGCGTGTTTCCGGATCGCCTCGTCCTGGCCGCCAAGCATCCGGGCCAGTTCCGTGATCCGCTCCTTGCGATCCAGTCGTGTGACGGAGGAGATGGTGCGATCGTCCTTCACCTCCTTGTTGACGACGAAATGCGCCTGGCCGAGGGCTGCGACCGGCGCCAGGTGAGTGATGCAGATGACCTGCCGCTGGCGGGCGATCTGCAGCATCTTCTCCCCGACCGCGCGGGCCGTCTCCCCGCCCACGTTGGCATCCACCTCGTCGAAGACCAGCACGGGCACCTCGTCCTCGGCGGCCAGCACGGTCTTGAGCGCCAACATCACCCGCGCCAGCTCGCCCGAGGACGCGATGGCGCGCAATGGACGCCCCGGCTCGCCGGGGTTGGGCGCAAACTGAAACTCGATGCGGTCGAGACCGCTGGGAGAAATCGCACCCCCGCTCTCCGGCAACGTGGTCTCGCTGGTCACAGCCACATCGAACCGGCTCTGATGGAAGCCGAGGTCACGAAGCTGGGCGATCACGGCCTTGCTGAGGCGGGGGATGAGTCTTCGGCGGCGGG
>DATLZF010000694.1:0-9966 GCA_035574135.1 Candidatus Methylomirabilota bacterium | reverse complement strand
CCTTGAGGTTCGAGCCGTCCTGGGCGGCGGCCAGCCAGGCCCGGCCATTGGCGCGCAGAACGAAGAGTTTGATGCCGGCCTCGTGTTCCAGCACGGAGGGCGCGCGGCCGTAAGCCTCGGCCGTCTGCGGAATCGCCAGGTTGCGCACGCGCTTGGCGCGGATGGTTCCGCCAAAGACTTTTTGCGCGAAGGCCGGATGCGTGATGCTGATCGTGACGGTGTTCGCCCCTTCATCCACGACGGGTGACTGCGTGCTGCGCATGACGTGCAGCCAGAAGTTCTGCCGCTTGCCCCCGAGCTTGTTCGGGTTCTCCCGATGCCGCGCGCGGAAGTGGGCGCGCAAACGGTTGGCGGCTTCGCGCCCCGCGGCGGCCAGCACGGCGCGCGGGCGGCGGGCGGTGGCAATGATGCGCCTGAAGTCGCGCACAAAACCATCCTTGTCGATGCGCACGGCGATCATGACGGGGCGCCTCCCCTCTCTCCGGATGGCCGGCTGGTCCGCTGGCCGGCTGGTCCGCGACGCATCGCGCCTTCGACGGCGCCATTGACACACGCGGCGCCCATCGCGCGCTCGAGATGCGCGGCCAGGGCTTCGGGCCGGAGCCGGTTGAACAGCTCGGGCATTTCGCGCGCGGCGCGCTCCAGCGCCTCGATGAGTTCGGCGTCACTCACATCACCGTCTTTGGCCAGGTTGACCAGTCGGGCGAAGATCGGCTTCACGCCACCCAGCCAGCGCGCTTGCACGCCGGTCAGATCTTCGAGCACCCGCTCGGTGAGTTGATCGGTGGCGGACTTGGCGCGGACGGCCGAGTATTCGTCCTCACCCGCCTGCTGGCCGGCCGGCCGGCCGGCAGGCAGGCCCATAATGGGCGCGCGGCCCGCGATGACTTCCTCGCCCTCGGCGGGCATGGGCACCGAATGGCGCTCGTAAAACCACGCCTTGGGCAGATCGACTCCGGCGTCGAGCAACGTCTTGTCACGGTCCGCCAGTGCCTTCTCGTCCTTGGCTTCCTTGGCGGCGGGCTGGAACCACGGGCATTCCTGGGTGTCGCCGTAGTTGAGCCGGCAGATGGCCGGCACAAGCTGTCGGTTGAGAATCTTCGCCGCCCACTTGGCGACGGACATGATGCGATCCGCCCGGATGCCCTGATGCACCGTGCCCAGGGCTTGTGTGCCCCGGTCGCCCGCATCGGTGGTCAAGGTCTGCCACAGCACGCTGATGTCGCAGATGGTGTCGGCGAGTTTGAGCAGGACGGCCTGGGGATTATCCGTGGCAGACTTGACCGCCTCCTTGAGATCGATGGTTGTGCCCGCCGGGAATGCGCCCCAGGCTGCGCTGCCCATGTTCTCGAGCATCTCCTCGATCTTGTCGATGGTCGCCTGCGAGGCATTGGGATCGTAGTTGGCCCAACGGATCGGCATGCCGAAGACCTGGGCCAGGTTGAGAAACCACTCCCAGGTGAAGTTGCTGGCCGCCCACCAGAAGCCCAGCACGCGCAAGAGTGAGCCGCCGAGGGGGTGGCCGCTCTTGGTTTTCGCCACGGCGATGATGAACTTGTCCGGAGGGAACTCGGCGAAGCCGCCCTGCGCGCCTGCCGGCCCGCCGGCCTGCTGGCCCGTGTTTGGCAACCGCACGCCTTCTTCGTTCGTGCGCAGCATCAGGCGCGTGCCACTGACGGGATAGCCATAGTAACGCGGGTTGACCCAGCGCGTGGCTCGCGGCGCCCAGACCAAGCCATCAGCGGTCCGGCGTTGCTGCCAGTCGATCTCCAGGACGGATATCCCTTTGCCCACCGCGTCCAGGATGTCGCGCAACGTGTCCTCGAAGTCGTTCTCGTCCGAGTCGGGCGCCGGCTCAAAGTTCCATGTCAGCTCGTCGAGCAGGCGCGCTCGACGCTGGGCGTTCTCACTCGGCTCCGCGCCTTTGGCGGCCCAGGCATGGATCTGCCAATCGAGGGCGATGACGGCGCTCTTGAGCTCGTTGAGGTTTTTATTGAGCCGGGGCCAGGTCGCCTCCATCAGGTCGAACATCTGCCACTGGGCCTGCAGGTCCCCGGCCATCGCGCCGCGGATGATTTGTTCCACCCGCTCGGGCGTGTAGTCCCTGACCGCCGCCGTCATCCACCGGTCGCGGGCGTGGCCGACCACGATCTTCTGCATGGGCGATCCGATCTCGCCCCCAGGGCCGGGAGCGGAGCGGGCGAACGCCTGGCTCAATGCACGGAAGAGCTTCATGCCGGAGTGACGATGATCTCGGTGAATTTTCGAAGGCTGTGCGTGCGGCTGTTGACGCAACCATTCACGGTCTCAACGGACTCGATCTTGCAATCCTTGAAGAGCCGGCGATTGAACTCGCTGCCGTCCAGCGTCAAGACCCAGCGACCCTTAACGCGGTCCAGCTTGCGACGGAGGGCCGTCATCTCGGCTTCGGTCCACCCCCGGTAGGCGTTGATTTTCGCGTGAAGATACGGCGGGTCGATGAAGAAGAAGGTGTCCTTCGAGTCGTAAAGTTCCAGGCAGCGTTCGTAGGGCGGGTTCTCGACCACGACCTTGTTGAGCCGCTCGTGCGCCGCACCGAGCAAATCGCCAACCGCGACGCGGTCCAATGTGGCCCCCCCGCCCCGCATGCGCGCGACCGCAAAGCTCTTCATGTTCCCCCCGAAGCTGGTCCGGTTAAGCAACAGGAAGCGCGCGGCGCGCTGGATCTCGGTGAGACCTGGCTGGGCCTTGAAATCCACGAAGTTCTTGCGGGACGAAACGAACCATTCGATCTCGCGTAGCAACTCGGGCAGGTGATACTGTATGTTGCGATAGAGCGCGACCAGGTCGCCGTTCAGGTCGTTGACAACTTCCACCTCGCTGCGGGGCTTGGCGAGTAGCACGGCCAGCCCGCCCGCGAACGGCTCGCAATAACAAACGTGCGCCGGAATAAGCGGCAGGAGCCGGGGCAGCATCCGGCGCTTGCCGCCCGGCCAGCGCAGGATGGGCTTGGTGCGGGGTGGGGTCATGCGCCGGTGACCCTTTTGGGGTCGAAACGGGAGTCTGGGGTGACCAAAAATCCGCCCACGGCAGCGCATTGCAGGGCCGTAGGGCGCTCGGAGGCCCGCGCGGCGGGGTTGATACGCCCCAAAACGTCCTGGGGCATTTTTGTGGGGTTGTTCATGCTCGGAGCCGGGTGGGGCGAAAGGTGGTAAACCGGGTGCGGTTGCCGCCCACGCGCAAACCCTCGGCGCTGAGAATCCCCCCGGCCGTGGATTTCTGGCCGTGCAGGGCCAGCTTGGCCGCGTCAAAGGTGTCCCCGTGCTCCCCGTTGGGTCCCAGTTCCGCCTCGAATGACCCCTTGCGACGCTTCACAAGGCGGAAGTCGTCTTTGAGGTAACGCTCGGGGGGCAGCGGCACGCGGCCATCCTCGACGTGCTGGGCGAAGTCCGCGCCCAGGTAAGCCTTCATGGTGACGGGCTCCGGTTCGCCGGGCAGTTCGATGGTTTCGCTGGCGATCACCAACTCGACCGGTACGCGACCGCCAAAGCGCTTGCGGATATGCTGCGCGAAGTATCGCTCGCTCGTCGCGTCGATGCAGAGCCGCCGTGCCCGGCCTCCGTCCGCTCGCTGCTCGATCTCGTCGAGTGTCTCGGCAACAATCAACTCGGCGCGGGCCGGGTCGGCCGTCTTCCACACCAACATCAGTCGGACGGGAAACTCGCTGCCATTGCGCTCCATCACGGCCAGCGCGCTGGGATTGCTGGTATCGCCCTCCGTCGTGGCCACGTCGAAACCCAAACTCACCGGGCCGACCCCGAGATGCTGGCGCAGGAAGCGCATGGCCTCCTCCAAGTCCGAGTCATCGTCCACGCGGATGCAGAGGCACTGCCCCAGCCCGGCCGCCTGAGCATGACTCAACGCCGGAATTGAAACGGCCGCCGTGCCGCCGAAGAGGAACCGCACGCCATAGTTGCGGTCCCAGGCCTCCTTGTCCCAGGCGCGGCGGCGATGTTCCTCGGGCGCGAGCGGCTCGCCTTTGTCCAGGTCATACACCGGCACGCCATCGGCCCAGGCATCGTGCGCATCCAGGCGCAACACCATTACGCCCATCTCGGAGCGATACCAGTTGCCCGCCGGGTTGACCTTGAACTCGGTGCCGACCGTGGGGACCAGCATGGCGAAGGAGTAATGCGAGTCATCCGGTGGCGGCGTGGTCGAGAGCGTCAGACGAAAGGTGGGATCACTGCTGATGATCGGCTCAACCGCCTCCCAGACTTCCTGCCAGTTGGCAATGCGCCCAATCTCATCGCACATCAAATCGCCCGTCTCACCGACCGTGTCCGGTCTGAGCGCGACCACCTTGGTGCGGGAGTAAGTCGTGCGATCATGCCAGAGCCGGAACTCGAGTCGCTGGGCCTCGAACAGGTCGGCAAAGTCATCCGGGGTGAGTTGATCCGGCGCGCGGCCTGTCTGCGCGTCGGCGACCTGCAAAACAGAGGCGCCGGGCGGGCCGCCGGGATGCAGGGCTCGGATGGCCCGTTGCAGGACCTCCGCCTCCTTGCGTACGATCTCGCGGGAGAGATTGAGCTTGGCGCTGCCGAAGACAACCGTGTGGTTCGGCCGCTTCATCATCTTCTTCATGGCCAGGGCGGCGAATGTCGTCGTCTTGCCGAACTGACGGCGGGCCACGAAGGCGGCCAGGCGGTGCTTCTCCACGCCGCGCAGGAACTCGCGCTGGCCTGCGCGCAGCCGGAGGAGGTGCTGCTGTCCTGCTGTCGCGCCGGCCTGGTGGCCTGCGTCTTCGGGCGTCCGCCGACCGCTGTCCATGTCGGGCCTGGCAATTCGCGCTGCGGGCTTCTTCACTGCCAATCCTCGCCAAACATGAGCTGGCCCAGGCGCTCGATCTTGGCCGCGTTGGTTTCCGGGCCGGTCGCAATCTCCCTGGCCCGCCTGTCTGCATACCACCGCAGAAACAGCTCGCACGTCTCGCGGGCGAACTTGTGTCGGTCCAGGTCGAGCTGTTGTTGTGCCTGCTCCTGGTCCCGCGCCTTGAGCACCAAACTGAAGATGGCCTTGACGTCCCTGGGATTCGCGCCCGGCGAGATGGCCTGCTCGAACGCCCTCTGCTTGAGCGCGTCGATGGTCGCCTGATCGAATCGGCCCGGATTCTTGGAGGCCTCCTCCGCCACCGCGTCGGCCGTCTGCACCGCCCGCTGGCGCTTGAGCAGCAGCAATGGCGCACAAACCTGCTCCCAGAAACGCGAGAAGGTATTGAGCGAGCGCACCTGGACGCCAAACTCTTTGGCCACCATCTCGCGCGCCTGGTGATACGGCACACCCGAGAGGAGCCACTCGGCCAGTTGCGCCTGCTGGTCGTCGGGCAGACGCAGCAGCTTCGAGTCTGATCGGGGCTTCTTCATTCATGTGTCGGCACGATGCGCCACCGGCGCAACGTCAGATCATCCTCGTCGGCTTCCCAGTCGGCGCGACCCTTGGCGCGCAACTCGCCCAGGGCGGCCTGGATCTCCTTGGGGGCGGCGGCCGGCGAGAGGGTGACGTTGACCTGCTGCACCAGGGTCGTCTCCAGGAGCGCGTGCCCGCGGCACTGCCGCAGCACCTCCAGGACTGCTTCCCGCACGAACTTCCGGCGAAGACGGGGGTCGCTCATGTTTGCAACCTCCCCTTGAGTTCGGCCACCGCGGCCAGAATGTCATCGACGCGGCGATGAATGCCGACGGTGTCAGCCTTGAGTTCGAGCCGGACGCGCTCGATGTGCTCGTTGATGGCATCCGCGCGCGTCTGGCCCGCGGCGAGGATTTGCTCGCGCATGGTCCCGAGCTCGTTGCGCAAATCGTCCACGTCCTCGCGCACCTGGCGGACCTCCTCCTTGGTCGCAAAGTGAGCGGCGACGTGCGACTGCAGGTCGGCGGGCGCCGGCTTGTCCTTCACGCGGTCGAGGAAGCCATGCACCTGGTTGGCGGCCACACACAGGGCCGCGAGGGCAAGCAGAATCCAGCCGACCGACGAATAGACGCCGGGGCCTGGCAGTTGGGCGAGGAGGGTGGACATGTGCGCAAGCATCGTCATTGACTGCGGGGCTTGGTGTAGGCGCGGACCAGACCTGAGACGGCATTGAGCACGCCGGCGGCATCCTGGTACTGGACGAGCTTGTCGCGCACCTCGGTGTCGAGGGCCTTGCCCTCCGGCAACGCGCGGATGACATCGCGGCCGGCCTCGATCCCCTCAATGAGCGCACGATGGATGCGCCGGTTGCGCAGCTCTCGGTAAACGCCCAGGGCGCCGAGCAGCGCCGTGCTCACGACGCCCGCCCAGGACACCGGTAGCGCTCCGGCCGCGTGGAGGCCGGCCACCAGCTCCGGGCGGTCCACCAGGTTCGTCGCGAGGATGAAGTTCGTCCGCGCCTCCAAGTTGGTGTGGAACGTGACGAGGGTCTCGTTGTTCGTTTCCCGGATGATCCGCAGCGCCAGCGTGGCCGGCGTGGTGATGCCGGTGACGGGGTCGGTGTGGTCGGGCGCGAGCTGGACCACGTTCGTGCGCACCACCACGGTGGCCAGCACGTTGGTGACGGCGACGACATTCGTGGTGGTCTCGACGCGCGGCACGCGCGTGACCTCGGTGCGGAAGAGCCGGCGATCCAGCGCGGCGCAACCCGTGAGCCAGACGGCACTGAAACCCAGCACGAAGGAGATGGCGGCAGCGGCGATGAGGATGCGGGCGAGGCGTATCATGATCGGGGAAGGAGAGACGGCGCGCGGGACGGTCGCGCGGCATGGTGGGCCAGCATCGGTGACTGGCCTGTGGGTTTAAGCGCGGTGCGAAACGCGCCGCCTCTCCAGAATCTGTGTTGGGTCCGGGCGGACATGCGAGCGCCAGGCTCGCATGGGGGCCGCCCAAGGCGCCACGGGTGGGTGGATTCCGTTGACTCGGTTGGAGATTTTTTGAGCCCTCGCCGGGAACTACAGATTGAAGCTGTGCCGCGACCGCGTGAAGGCGCGCCAGGCTTCCACCGGGATGCGCCAATACTTGCGATCCGCGCCGCCGATGTTGATGGCCTGCAACTGGCCCTCCTCGATCAAGTCGAGCACATGCTGCTCGGTGACCCGAAGCTTCGCCGCCACCTCGCTGACCAGCAGCACACGGCGGTCTGCGCCGAACATCAGGCTGTCGAAGTCGAGCTGCTCATGAGCCTGTGGTGCCTGTGCGGTGGTGCCTCTCATCAACGCTCGCGGCAGACTGGCGGAATCCATTCCAGGTTGAGCGCGCTAAAGATTTCCTCCTCGGTTTCGCTGGCGATGACCTTTCCCACAGGCAGATCGAGCGCCGAGCGCTGGCCCGACGGCCCGCTCCCCCGCTGGCCTGCTTCGGCAACGACGATGCCGCGCATCGTCTCCCACTTCAGCCCCATCTCCTGGGCGCGCTGCGCGAGGAAGATGTTGTGTGCCTTCGAGCCGGTGCGGCAGAGCACGATGCTGCCCCAATTCGACGGCTGGGTGTCCAGCAGGTCCGGCTCGCGGCCGCGGGCGAAGTAGAGGTCCAACTGCGCGCCCGATTTGAGGCGCAGCATGGCGATGTCCGGGCCGGAGGAGATGACCGTGGTGCGCGCGGTCGCACGGGCCAGCAACGCCTCGCGGGCGCCCGGCTTGGGGAGCACGACGATGTCAATGTCGTTGACGTGCGGCCGCGCCCGGCGGATGGAACCGACCACTTCAATCTGCTCGCAGAAGGGAGCCAGCTCGGCTTTGATCCGCAGCGACAGATCGTAGGCGGCGCGAAGGTCCATGCTCATTGCGCCCACCGTTCGTATTCGCCGGTGCTGGTCTCGTGATATTGCGCGCCGGTTTCCCGCGCCAAGGTTTTGAAGAAGATTCTCAAGCCGCCCTCGTCCGTGACGTCCACGCGCTCGGGCAGCCGCGCGACCGCGCCGTCGTAGGTGACGGGGTAATCCTCGTTGGCGGACAGTGCGTGCAGCTTGCCCGTGACCACCTGACCATCCGGGAACGTGAGGGAGCAGAGCAGTGTGAACATAAGCGTCAGAACAATGCGGTCAGAACGATCTTCAACGTCTCGCGGAAGGTAGGGTCGTTCCACCGGCGCGCCATCTCATCGGGCGATTTGGTCAGCCACTCGATGTAGCGCGTGGGCACTTCCCAGCCCTCGCCTTTGTCGCCCAGGCCGGAGTAGATGCGACCGGCGTAGCTGTCAAACCAATCGTCCTTCTTGCCCACGATGTCACTGCTGTAGCCGGGCAACTGCTGGACCGCTTCGCCTGCCGTGCGCGCCTCGAAGTGCGTCTTGATGGCGGCGCGATACTCGGGCGAGCCATCCAGGTGAATCCAGTGCATCATCTCATGGTGCACCACCCGCTTGAGCTCTGACTGGCTGAGGTCCGTCCGCAACTCCATGCGCCCCTTCCAATAGCTGCCGTTGGCGTCAGGCAGCGCCTTCACGTCGATGCTGATCTTTGGCAGCCGGGCAACGAGTGCCGGTGGCACGTAGTCGAGGAACTCCTGCACCGCAGCATTGATTTTGTCGGCGGTGAGCCCGGTCTCGGAATCGGCGCCGCTAATGGAAGAGATCACATCCTTGGCGCGGGCGGGATTGGCTTCCTTCAGTTCCTCGCGCAACCGGCGCATGTCGTCGGCGCTCGCCTTGGCCTTCTTGTCGAGTCCCAGTTCCCTGAGCACGGTATCGAGGGTGGTACGCTGATCGCGCCAGCGGATCGTGTCGCCCTCAATGACGACCTGCTCGCCCAGCTCGGCGCGCAGCTTGGCCAGCAGGTCGGGCTCCAAGCCTCGCGTGCTCGCCTGCAGGCGGGCGTTGAAGTCCTGCTCGACCGGTTTCACGCGCTGGCCCGGCTGAAGCAGGCCGAGCTCTTCGGCCTCAGCGCGGTCCACGTCCTCCACGTCGTGACCGCAGCCCCAGCCCCACGGTCCCCAGGGCACGCCGAAGTCCTCGTTGATGCGCGTCCAAAAATCGAGGTCGGTCTTGAGTGCCACCTGATCTTCGTAGGGCACATGCGCGTCGCGGGCTTCTTCCACGTCCTGCACGCGCACGAAGCGTTGCGCTGGGAACTCGTCGAGCACGTCGGCGTCCATGCCCTGCTTCCAGTAACCGAAGTCATGCGCCTGACGTACCTGGGTATCGACGATCAAGCCCAAACGCCGCTCGCTGGTGATGTCCTTGATCGTGCCCTGGTCCTCGGGCAGCAGTGGCCCAAGGCCCTCGGCCACGGCGAATTCCTGAAGCCGCCGGATCACGGCCGCGCGGCTGCCGGCTTTGAGTGCCACCTGGCCATTGGGCAACGTCTCGCGCGCGCCCGTGAGGAGATCCGTGATGGCATCGCGGCCGCGCTGCAGGAAACGCGCGCTCTCGACCCGGCTCGAAAAAAAGGCGCGCTCGCGCAACGCCACCGGCACGTCGCGCCACTCGGCCGAGGTGAGCTGCGAGACGATGGGCGAGCGGTTGCCCAGCTTTTCGATGGCCTCGGCGAAGGGAGTGGGTCGGGTGAACTGCATCAGGTCTCCTCAGTGGTGTAATCAGCGCGATACTCACCCTCACCGCAGTAGTGAAGATTGCTCAGGGAGCGCCCGGCTGCGGCCTTCGCGGCGCAAGCCTTGGCTGCATCCAAGGCCGACATCGTGCAGGAGGCTTGCGCCTTCACGCCTTTCGGCAGGTAAGCTCGCGCGATGTAAGTCTCGCCGTATAAATAGGTGCGGATGTGAACACTGTTCATATAGCGTACTCAGGTTCCGGTGTGCCGGCGGGCAGAATGCCGCACCCGCTTGATACGGGACGGCGCGCGTAAAAGACGCGGTCCGCCTGCAGGATGCGCGCGGTCATCTTGTCGGCCTGACTCTTCATGGCGTTGCGCCAGTGGTGATATTCCTCGCCGGTGCAGGCCGTGGTGAGCTTGTAGCCGCGCTGGACTCCGACCACGCGACCCTCGCTGGCCTCGGCCAGCGC
>DATLZF010000693.1:0-5696 GCA_035574135.1 Candidatus Methylomirabilota bacterium | reverse complement strand
GGAGCGACCCCCGGCGGCCGCAAGCGCAGGCGTGATTACGGACCAGGCGCACCCGGTCACCGGTGCGATAGCGAATGATGGGGCAGGGCAAACGGCCCAGAGTCGTGAGGACCAATTCACCCGGTTCCCCATCCGGTACGGGCGCGCCGGTCGTGGGATGGATGGATTCGACAATGAACCGGTCATCGAGAACGTGCAACCCGCCCGGGTGAGCCTCGCATTCCGCCGCCACAGAACCGGCTTCCGTAAGGCCGTAACGGTCGAAGCATTCGGCTCCCCAGATCTGCTGGAGCGCCGTGCGCTGGCGAGCCTCGTGCGGCCCGCAGAGGATCAGTTTGTTGACGCCCGAGTGCCGCGGTGGTCTTCCTTCGGCCCGGATCCGTTCGGCCAGTGCGCCGAGGCCGGCGGGCGTGCCGGCCAGCACGGTGGGCTTGAAGGCGGTCAACCCACAGAGCTGCCCCTCCGTTTCCACCGTTCCGAGCGGCCAGCAGGCGCAACCGAGGCGGCAGGCGCCAGCGTGGATGATGCACGGCCCCGACGCCGCGCCGAAGTTGAGCAGCAGAAGCAGGCGGTCCGCGCCACCTACGCCCGCAAGGCGCCACAAGCTTGCGCTGCCCCGTGTCACCCAGCGCCAGCTCTCGGCCGAGTCGGCCCACAGCAACGGGGCCTGCGTGGTTCCCGACGATCGGTGGAAGCGGACCAGCGCCGAAGGGGGGCAGGTCACCTTCGTGCCGAGGGGAGGGACGGCGGCCTGGTCAGCCACGAATTCGGCGCGGGTGACGAAGGGTAACCGAGCCAGATCGTCCAGGGAAGCGAGGGGGGCGGCTGGCAGGCCGGCCGCCCGCCACTTGCGCGCGTAGAACACGCTGCCGGCCCACGCCGCCTCCAGGACGCGGTTCAAGGCCGCCAGCCTGGCGCTCGACGGGGAGATCGGCCGGGGCTCCGGGGCGGTTGGGTCGCCAAGGTTCACGAGTAACGAAGCCCGCGGTGTTGCGGGAGGTAAAAAGCCGGCAACAGCCAGTCCACATCCAGCAGCGCGTCGCGGGTCAGATGGATGGTGTCGTTCTCGATGAAGGCCAATTCCCGCCGGGTCAGCTCGGTCAGCTCGGCTGCGAAATGGGTCCTCAACTCCACGCCAAACTTGCGGCGAAAATAGGCGATCTCGAGCCTGCCGGTCTTGAGCTGGAGGATGACTTCCCGCCGCAGCTTCTCCTCGGGGCTTAACGCGCAGGCCCGGTGCCAGGGCAGTTGGCGCTCCTGGAGCTGGCTCACGTAGCGCTCGAACGTGCGGGCATTCTGGTAATGGACGCCCTGAATGTGCCCGAAGGCGGTTTCTCCGAGGGCGAGCAAATCCGCTCCACGCCAGAAGTGATCCACGGTGTAGGCGAAGCGCCAGCGTTTCGGATCGCGCACGGCCATGTATCCGCTGGCCACGGTGTAGCCGGCGTGTTCAAGCGCCTCGAAGGCGTGGGCCACCCAGGCGCGTTTCGTCGGCCAGGCGGGCAGCACCACGCGCCGGCCGGCCTGTTGGGCCCGGTGCAGGACCGAGTTGGGGGTCAGTTCGAGCTGATAGAGGGTGACGCAGTCCGGAGCCAACTCGATCACCCGATTCACGGTGTGCCGCCAGGTGGAGGTGGACTCGCCGGGCAGGCCGGCCAGCAGGTCGATGTTAATCTGGTCGAAGCCGGCACCGCGCGCCTGGGCATAGGCCTCGAGACACGCGCGCACGGAAACGTCGCGGCCGTTGTGGCGGAGGATATCCTCGTGCAACGTCTGAAAACCGAGGCTCAATCGCGTGGCGCCGGCGTCTTTGAGCAGCTTGAACTTTGCCGGCGTGACGGTGCCGGGCTCGCATTCGACGGTGAATTCTTCGATGCCGCGCCAGTCCATGCGCCGCCGCAGTCCGTCGCACAGACGCTCCAGTTGCCGGGCGGACGGATAGGAGGGGGACCCGCCGCCGAAGTAGATGGTGCGCAGGGACCGCCCGACCAGGGCCGGCCGCTCGCCGTAGATGGAGGCCTCCTCCACAAGCTTGCCGAGGTAGAGATCCACGTCCTCCTCGCTGCGGCGCGGATAAACCCGGAAGTAACAGTAATGGCAGCGCTGGCGGCAGAAGGGGATGTGGACGTAGAGGCTGATGGGCTCCGTCGCGGGGACTGGCTGGCTCAGGGCGGTCTCCAGCCGGGGGAAATCATTGGGCGTCCAGCAGGAGAAGGGCGGGTAGTTGGAGATGAAATGCCAACCGACCGTCGTTTCCGGCTGGGGTGGGGCCAGAGTCGTGGGCATGCGTCAGCCTATGGTTGTTCTTTCGAGAATGACGCGGATCGAGGATGGTGCCCTTTGACCGGGGTCAAAAGGCACGCCGGGACAGCGGAGCATGCCGGGCGGGCAGGGCGGCGCGGGGTGCGGCCGGCGATTACTCGCCCAGGTTGCGGCGGAGGAGAGCGGCCAGGCGGGCCGGGGAGCGGATGGTGATGGTCTTGCCCTTGGCTTCGATCAGGTCCTGATCGCGGAATTTCGCCAAGGTCCGCGAGAACGTCTCGCTGACGGTGCCCAACTCGGAGGCCAGGACCCGCTTGGTCATCGTCAGCACGATCTGGTGCGGCTGGTCGCGGGTCGGATCGGGGCAGCGCTTGAGTAGCCAGTTGGCCAGCCGGGTTTCGACATCCTTGAGGGTCAGATCGTCCAGTTGGGCGACGAGGATGCGCAGATGGGCGCTCATGGAGCCGAGCATGCGCAGGGCGAGTTCGGGCTGGCGTCGGAGCAGGGCCAGCATGCCGGCCTTCTGCACCAGCAGAACCTGTGACGATTCGACGGCCCGCGCGTCGGCGGGGTAGCCCTTGTCGGTGGCCAGTGTGCCTTCGGCGAAGGACTCGCCGGCGCGGAAGACGTGAATGACCTGTTCCTTGCCGATGGCGTTGACGCGATGGACGTTGATGGCGCCGGTCTGGACCACGTAAAAGCCCGCCGAGGGGTCGCCCTCGTGGAAAAGATAGCCACCCTTGGGGACGGATTTCACGACCGTGAATTCGGCAATGGCGCCCAGTTCGGGCGGCGACATGCCGGCGAAGAGCTGGCAACCGCGCAGAGCGTTGACGATGGCGGTGTGTTTCAGCTCGGCCAGCGTGGTGCTCATGCTGGCGAAGGTTTAGTCGGCTCCGCGCCAGAAGTAAACAATCCAACAACCGGCCTCGCCGCGTTCGACCTTGGAGCGAAAGCCCTGGCTGCCCAGCAGCTCGATGAGCGGCGAGGGCAGGAAAGGGGCGAGGACGATCAGACCGTCCTCCTCCGCGAGCGCCTGGACGCGTTTGAGGATGACGGGCAGCGGTTCTTGCCCGCGCGCCAGCAGCGGGCGAACGTCGAGGCGTTTGAACTGGCGCAGCGGTGGCATGTTCATGGGCGGAGGAGTGGCACGAGATGGTTCACGATGGTGTCGGGCGGCTGGCTGAGGCCGGCTTGTTGATACACCGGCTCGCCCCCGGGATCGAGCACGGTGATGAGGTTCGAGTGGGCAAACTGTCCGCGCGCATCCTTTTTGAATTTCACGCCCAGCAGGGCGGCCAGCTCCAGGACGTCATCGGACGAGCCGCACAGCAGGGTCCAGTTGTCCGGAAGTTCCTGAATCTTCCGGTAGGCGGCAAGGGCGGCGGGAGTGTCGCGCTCCGTGTCGAAGGAAACGAGCACGAAGCCGACCCGGCCACGCAGAGGCTCCGGCAGCGCGGCCTGAACCTTCTTCATGTCGTAAACCAGGGCCGGGCACGCGTACTCGCACTTGGTGAAGAACATGGTCACCACCAGCGGACGGCCTCCCAGTGCCCCCAGCTTCAGACCCGCGCCGGCATCGTTGGTCCAGGAGGAATCAAGTTGGAACAGGGAGCGATCCGACACCGGCGCGGCCGTCTCGACCGGCTGCGCGCAACAGGAGGCTTTTTTCGAGACGGTCGCACAGCCGGCGGCCAGCCATGCGGCTGCGGCGAGCAGGGCGATGGTGGCGCGCCGGGCGAGTGGCTGGCCGCCACGGCCGGTGGTGTGCGGTTGGCGGGCGAAAGGTGGTGGGCACGGGATTGACGGGGCGCGAAGCCCGGCCGGATGACGGCCTGTTTTCATGGTTCGTTTTCGTTGAGGCTTCGCGCGGCGCGGAAGCCCAGGTTGTGGATGGTGTAATTCGCCTTGAGGCTGCTGCGGAATCCGTAACGCATGAAGGCGGGAAAGTTGCTCCGATCCTTCGCGCCCTCCGCGCCGCTGCCGCAGAAGAGCTGGCGGTCGAGACCAGTGTCGCCGCGCGCATCGCCGGTGACCATCGCGGTGTTGAAGTCGGCCACCCATTCCCAGATGAGTCCGTGCAGGTCGTGCACGCCGAAAAGATTCGCCCGCCGCTGCCCGACCGGTGGCGGCGCGGCCGGGGCGGGGGTGGAATACCACGCCCGAACTTCCCGCACGAACTCCGGGTCGTTTTCGCCGTCGGCGCGAGTCGGACTGGCGGCGGCCGCGTATTCCCACTCGGCGGTGGTCGGCAGACGCTTGCCTTTCCAGGCGCAGTAGGCCTTGGCGGCAAACCAGGAGACATGCGTGACCGGGGCGTCGAGTGGCGCGTTGGTTCCGGGTTCCAGATCCCCGGCCCAGCGCTTGAGGTAGTCCACGTCGGCGAATAGCCGCTTCACCTGCGAGCGGCGCCACTTGGGGTGGGCGCGGACGAACTCCAGGTAATCGCCGTTGGTCACCGGCAGCACGTCGAGCCAAAAGGCCGCCACCGGGATTTCCTTCGGCTCCTGCTCCGTGCGGAACAGCGGCAGGTAACGGCCGGCCGGCACCAGCGTCATGCCCGCTGGCGGAGGTCTGACCGGCCGTTGCTCCGTGTCCACCGCGCCTGCGGAGGTGATCATGCCTGACAGGGCGAGGCTCAAGCCGATGGCGCGCGGCAGTCGCATGACCGTGGGTCTCACTCGTACTGGTTGGCCGCGGGCGCCGGCGCTTCCCCGCGAATCCGGCGCACTTCCTCGGGTTTCACTTCGCCGCCGGGGTTGCCGAAGCTGTTCAGCACGTAGGTCACCACGTTGGCGGTTTCCTCGTCGGACAGGTAGTTCAAGGGAATCATCGTGCCGTTGTAGGTCTTGCCGTTCACGACGATTTCGCCGGTCTGGCCGAAGAGAATGTTCCGCACGGCGCGAAACTTGTCCGCCTGCATGTAATCGGACTTGGCCAGCGGCGGGATTTGACCGGGAATGCCCTCGCCGTTGAGCTGATGGCAGACGAAACAGGTTTGCATGTACACCGCCTTGCCCTTGGCGATTTGAATCTCCCTGGTCAGCCCCGCGATCTTCGGGTCGGTCTGGATGGCTTCCTTCACCTGCGCCTGGAGGGCGGCGACGCGCTTTTCGGCTTCCGAGCCGGCCTCCGCCTGCCGCCCGAGGTAAACGGCATCGACTTCCTTGCCCGAATAGACAATCAGGTTGTCAGGCCCGGACACTTTCAACATGCCCAGGGCCCCCTTGTTGAAGGCGCGGAACAACGAGTGGTCCACCAGAATGTAGGTGCCCGGCACCTCGGTCTTGAACTCGACGATGGCCGAGCCGCCGGCGGGGACGATGGTGGTCTGCACCTGCTCCTGCGACACCTTGATGCCGCCCTCGCCGTAAACCCTGTCGAAGATTTCGCCGATGACGTGGAACGAGGAAACGAGGTTTGGACCCCCGTTG
>DATLZF010000692.1:0-4310 GCA_035574135.1 Candidatus Methylomirabilota bacterium | reverse complement strand
CGTGGGTGCGGGTAACGCTGGTGCGGGCGGGGCCGGCCGGGAGGCTGCCGCCCACAGCGGGCCCGGAGCCCGCCAACGCGGCGTCCGCAGGCGGCGCGGGTGCGGGCGCCGCCACACGCTCGGCCTGGCACCGGGCCAGTTCGGCCCGCGCGGCTTCAAACTGGCGACGCCACTGGGCAGCCTCCTCCCGCAAACGCTCCAGCTCCCGCAGGCCGCTCGGGTTGATGGTCGCCATCGACTCGGTCTTGACCATCTCCTGCTTGCACACGGGGATGCGGGTGCGGGCGAGGTCAGCGGGGTAGGACCCGTCGGGCCGGAGCTCGATGGCCTTGGTGTAATGGTAGATGGCGGCCGGGTAGTTGTTCTCGCGTTCGTCGTAGAGCACGGCCAGCTCGTAGTGCGCGAGGGCGGAGCGGGGATTGGTTTCCAAGGTCCGCTCGAAGGCCTCGATGGCACCCTTGTAATCGAGCGCGGCCACGCGGCGTCGTCCCTCCTGGAAAAAAGGGTTCTTCTCCTCGTCCAGCCGGCTGTCCATCGTGGGAGTGCAGCCGGCGAGTCCGAGGAAGAGCCATCCCATCCCGAGGTATCGCTGGAACTCAAGAGACACGCGATGAGGCTAGACGAACCCCGCAGGCGGCGCAATTGGGATTCGCCCCGTCCGCCCTCCGGGATGCGTCCGGCCGGGCAAAATTCCGCTTCTCCGCCCCCCCCGCCTGTGCTTCCGTGCCGCTGCGCGCCGTCATGCAACCGCTGATTCAACTTCACGAGGTCACCGTGGAACTTGGAGGCCGGCCTGTCCTGCACCGGCTCAACTGGGAATTGCGGCCGGGTGAGCACTGGGCGGTGATCGGCGGCAACGGCGCGGGCAAGAGCACGTTCCTCCGCCTGGTGCGCGGTGAGTTGTGGCCCGCGCCCGACGGCATCGGCCGCCGGCTTTACGCTCTGGACGGCCCGCCCCAGATCACGGCGGTGGGTGTTGCCGACCGCATCGCGCTCGTCTCGCCAGAACTCCAGGACCGCTACCGGCAACGGGACTGGCGCCTGACGGTGGCGCAAGTGATCGCCAGCGGACTTTCGGCCTCGGATTATCCGGCGCGCCGGCTCTCCGCCGCGCAGCATCGGCGCGTGGGCGGCGTCGCGCGACAATTGGGCCTGGAGTCCTTGCTGCCACGCAACGTCCAGGAGCTTTCCACCGGCGAACTGCGCCGGGTGCTGATCGCCCGGGCCCTCATTGGCGACCCGATGGTGATGGTGTGCGACGAGATTTGCGACGGCCTCGATGCCGGCGGGCGGAAGGCGCTTTTGGCCGCCCTTGACCGGCTGGCCGGCACGCGCACCCAGCTTCTGTTCACCACGCATCGGCCGGACGAACTGGGACGCGCCCTCACGCACGCGATGGTGTTGGACAGCGGCCGCATCGTGGCCCAGGGACCGCGCGCAGCGCTGGCGCGGCGGTTCCTCAATCCCCCGAGCCGGGCGCGCTCGCCTGCCCGGGGCGCCGTTCCGCTCGGTGACCTCCCTCTGGCATGCGATCGGATGGCGGGGAGGCAGCCAACGGCGGCCGGCCCGGGGCGGGCGGAGAAGAGCGGGACGATTCTGATTCGGGCCGAGCGGGCCAGCGTGTATCTCGAAGGCCGGCCGGTGCTGCGGCGCATCGATTGGCAATGGCGGGCCGGGGAGCACTGGGCGGTGCTGGGACCGAACGGCGCCGGCAAATCAACGTTCCTGAAGCTCATCGCCGGCGATCTGCATCCCGCCGTGGGCGGTCGGGTGGTTCGCTTTGATCTGACACCGCGCGACACCCTCTGGGAACTGCGGCGGCGCGTGGGCTGCATTTCGCCGGAGTTTCAGTCGGCCTACCGCGAGCGGCTCACCGCCGAGCAGGTGGTGATGTCCGGGTTCTTTGCCAGCGTGGGGCTTCTGCACCGGCCGGCCCGGTGGCAACGGGAGCGGGCGCGCGAGCTTCTGGCCTCGTTCGGGCTGGCCCACCTGGCGGAGCGGAACGCGCTCGATCTTTCCTACGGCGAATTCCGCCGCGTCCTGCTGGCTCGCGCACTCGTGCACGAGCCGGCCGTGCTGATCTGCGATGAACCGTTCGATGGCCTCGACGCTGCGGCGCGGACGGCGATGCGGGAACGACTGGAGCAACTGGCCGCGCAGGGCACCGGCCTCCTCATGGTCACCCACCATCTGCCGGACCTGCCCGTCTGCATCAATCGCGAGTTGCATCTACGGGCGGGGCGGATCCACGCGATTCGGCGCCGGTGATGGACTCGAGCCTGTGGCTTGTAAAGCCACGACCGGCCGGGCGCCGAACCGAACCAGCCGGAGGAATCGCGACCTTGCCGAGACCGGCCTGGGCAGCCGCGCCGCGCCGCGGGCGTCCGAAAAGGTTCGGGCCGGGGGTAGCAGGCGCGGACGCCCCGCCCTGCTCCCGCGCAATGCGCTCGGGGTCGCTGCTTGAGGTTTGGGACGCCTTCTGGCATCACTCCCGCCGACGACAACCGCACATGAGCACAGGAATCAGCGCCATCAACGAGGAAGTGCAGCGGGCCAGCGCCTTCGTGCGCCCGTTGTTCAGCGAGATCAGCAAGGTTGTGGTGGGCCAGACCTATCTGGTCGAACGGCTGACCATCGGCCTGCTGGCCAACGGCCACGTTCTGCTCGAGGGCGTGCCCGGCCTGGCCAAGACCCTCTCTGTCAAGTCGCTGGCCGCCTGCCTGCACGTCAAATTCTCCCGGCTTCAGTTCACGCCCGACATGCTGCCCGCCGACGTCATCGGCACCCAAATCTATAACCCCCAATCCGGCGGCTTCACCACCCGCCGGGGGCCGATCTTCGCCAACCTTGTTCTGGCTGACGAAATCAACCGTGCCCCCGCCAAGGTGCAGAGCGCCCTGCTCGAAGCGATGCAGGAACGGCAGGTCACCATCGGTGACCAGACCTTCAAGCTGGAGGAACCGTTCCTCGTCCTGGCCACGCAGAACCCGATCGAGCAGGAGGGCACCTATCCGTTGCCGGAGGCGCAGGTCGATCGCTTCATGCTCAAGCTCAAGATCGGCTACCCGTCGCGCGAGGAGGAGCGTCAGATCCTCGATCTCATGGCCCGCACCACCAACCTCCCCGAGACCCGGCCAGTGGTGGACCCGAAAGACATCCTCAAGGCCCGCCAGGTGATCAACGACATTTACGTGGACGACAAGGTCAAGGATTACATCGTCGATCTGGTGTGCTGCACGCGCGATCCCGGCGCCTACAAGATCCAACTGCAGGGCATGATCCAGCTCGGCGCCTCGCCGCGCGCCACCATCGCCCTCACCCTCGCCGCGAAGGCGTACGCCTTTCTCAAGGGCCGCGGCTACGTCACGCCGCAGGACGTGAAAAGCGTCGGCATGGATGTGTTGCGCCACCGCGTGACCATCACCTACGAAGCCGAGGCCGAGGAAAAGACCACCGAAACCATTGTGCAGAAGATTTTCGACGAGCTGCCGGTGCCGTGAGGCCGGGGACGTGTGACCCAGCGCGCCCGTGACAAAAGCCCGTTCCACCGTTCTCCCCCGAATCCTGGAGGCCGCCTCAAGCTCGCCGCGGCAAGGAGCCGGTTTGGGGCCGGTGCTTCCACGAAGGCTACCGCATGGGCGCGATCACCGTGCAAGCACCGGCGGAGCAGGCCGTCGGCGGAATCAGAAGCGCCCGGTGATGGGCACGCCGGCCACCTCATTGCAACGGGCGGCGCTCTTGGCATCACGGTGCCCCTTCCCCGTGAACCGGCCAACGGCTCTTGGCCCGACCATTGGCGGTTGCCCCGGGCTTGCCTCCTGACTCCCATGCCTGACATGACCCGATTTGGCCATTTGTTCTACGCCGAAGCCCCGGAAGCGGCGCTGGGGGACGTGGGCGAGTATCGCCAAACCGGCCGCCTCGTGCGGCTGCTGCCCGCGGCGGCTGCGGCGTTTGGGCGTCTGCGCGAGGCTGCGGCCCGAGACGGCATGGCCCTGGTGCCCATCTCCGGGTTCCGCACGCACGCCTATCAGGAGTCCCTCTTCCTGAAAGCGGTGGCCAAATACGGCTCCGAAGCTGCAGCCGCCCGCTGGGTCGCACCCGCCGGTTGCTCCGAGCATCACACCGGCCTGGCGCTGGACATCGGCGCGGAATCCCGCCCCGAGGCCGATGTCGAGAGCGTGTTCGAGGAAACCCCGGAGTCGGGCTGGTTACGGCGTCGCGCTCCGGATTTCGGGTTCGAGTTGTCCTTCCCGAGGGACAACCCGCAGGGGATCGCCTACGAGCCGTGGCACTGGCGGTTCATCGGC
>DATLZF010000691.1:0-6869 GCA_035574135.1 Candidatus Methylomirabilota bacterium | reverse complement strand
CCCTGGAGCGGTTCGCCTCGGTGGGTTTGAATTCCAACGAACTGGCCGTGACTCTGGTCGATTTGCGGGATCGCGCCCGACCCGGCCGGGCCGGTTACCGGTCCGACATCGAGACCTATCCGGCCAGCATCATCAAATTGTTCTACCTTGTCGCCGCCCACCAATGGATGGAGGACGCCCGCCTGCGCGACACACCGGAACTCCGGCGTGCCATGAGCGACATGATCGTGCATTCCTACAACGAAGCGACGCACTACATCGTGGATCTGCTGACCGACACCACCAGCGGACCGGAACTGCCCGAGCCCGAGCTCGACGAATGGTTCGAGCGGCGCAACGCCGTCAACCGCTACTTCGCCCGGCTCGGTTACACGGGCGTCAATGCCAACAAGAAGCCCTGGTGCGAGGGACCGTACGGGCGCGAATCCCAGTCCCTCCGCCGCCACCGCCCCAATCGCAACCTGCTCACCACCGACGCCACCGCCCGGCTGCTCACCGAGATCGTGCTCGGGCGGGCTGTGACTGCCGCGCGCTCGGCGCAGATGCTGGAACTGATGAAGCGCGATCCGTTCGCCAAGGTTGCCGACCCCGATGATCAGGCAACCGGCTACACTGGATCGGCGCTGCCGGCGGGAGCGAAGCTGTGGTCGAAGGCCGGCTGGACGAGCGAGGTGCGCCACGATGCGGCCTACGTGGAATTGCCCGGAGGACCCGCGTTCGTGCTGGTCACGTTCACGACCGGTCACGCGAACGAGCGGGGCATCATCCCCGCAGTGGCGCGGGAGGTGGTGACCCGGCTGGCCCGACGGTGACTTTCCTTCGATCGCGCCCACCCTTTTTCCCGGGGTTGCGTGTGCCCGCGGCACCGGTGTAATCTGGCCGCTGATCGAGTCATGAATTGCCTCCGTTCAGAGCGTCCAACGCCGGCTGCGTGTTGTTGCCCGACCGGTTCGTCCCTGCCGTTTCCCGAGCCATGATTACGGGCAAGGAGGCCACTTGGATTCTTACCAGTTACCTGCTGGGGTGTTTCACCGCCGGTTACTACTGGGTGCGCTGGCGCACCGGGGAGGACATTCGACGACTGGGCAGCGGAAACGTGGGCGCGCGCAATGTCGGCCGCCGGCTCGGGGCCGCGGCCTTCGCGGCCACGCTGTTGGTCGATGCCGCCAAGGGCGCGCTGGCCGTGGGCGGCGCGCTGCACTTCAACTTCAAGGACGTGGCGCTGATCGGCACCGCGGTGGCGGTGGTGGCCGGGCACATCTGGCCGTTTCAACTCCGCTTCCAAGGGGGCAAGGGCGTGGCGGTATCGCTGGGCGTGTTGCTTGCCTACAGCGAATTCGCCTTGCTGATGCTGGGCTTGTTGACGCTGCCATTCTGGGCGCTGCTGCGCAGTTTCACTCTGGCCGGCTTGGCGGCATTCGCCCTGGCGCCGATGGCGTTGTTCTTCTGTGACCGGTCGCATACCGAGGTGGTGGCGATGTCGGCTCTGGCACTGGTGGCGCTGATCGCCCATCGCCGGAACATTCGCGAAGAGATTGCTCGATATTTCCCGGGACGCCCCCTAAAAGACTCGCCAAACCCTCCGGAGGAGGGAACCGGACCATGAAAGCTGAATCGACGCTGACGTTTAAGATTGCCAGTGAACCCTGGGAGTTCGAAGCCATCCATCGCTTGAACTACAAGACGTTCGTCGAGGAGATTCCCCAGCACGAAAAGAACCCCGATGAACGGTTGGTGGACAAGTTTCACGCGGAAAACACCTACGCCATCTGCCTGCGCGGCCGCGAACTGGTGGGCATGGTCGCGGGCCGCGCCAACCGGCCGTTTTCCCTCGACTACAAGCTGCCCAACCTCGATTCCTACCTGCCGCCCGGCCGGCGAGTGATCGAGGTGCGTCTGCTGTCGGTCGAAAAACAATACCGCACGGGCCAGGTGTTCTGCGGTCTGGTCAAGATGCTGGCCCAGCACTTCCGCGATCTGGGCTACGATCTGGCCATCATCTCGGGCACTCTCCGGCAGTTGAAACTCTACAAGCATCTTGGTTTCACTCCCATTGGACCGCTCGTGGGCACCGAGGAAGCGCAGTTCCAACCGATGTTCCTAACCTTGGAGGGCTTTCTCAACTGGTCCAAGGCGCTGGCCACCGACTCGGACGAAGCAAAGCGCATCTTCGCCGTGTATCTGCCCGGGCCGGTGGACGTTCATGAAGAGGTCCAGAAGGCGTTTGCCCGACCGCCGGTTTCCCATCGGTCAGAGGTGTTCACGGCGGATTTCCGCGCTACCAAGCGGTTGCTCTGCGAGCTGACAGGCGCCGGCAAGGTGGAGATCCTGCTCGGCTCTGGCAGCCTTGCCAACGACGTGGTGGGCGGCCAGATCAAGCTGCTGCAACAGCCGGGGCTCATTCTTTCCAACGGAGAATTCGGCGAACGCCTGATCGATCACGCCACGCGACTGGACCTCGATTTTGACGTGTTGCAACGGCCCTGGGGCGAGCCGTTCGATTACGCCGAGGTCCGGCATCGCCTCGATCAGCTCCGAAACGTGCGCTGGCTGTGGGCCGCGCATTGCGAAACCTCGACCGGCGTGCTCAACGATCTGGCTGAGTTGAAGCGCCTCTGCTCCGAGCGGGACATCAGCCTGTGCCTGGATTGCATCAGCTCGATCGGCACCGTGCCGGTGAATCTCGAAGGCGTGTACCTGGCCTCCTGCGTGAGCGGCAAGGCACTGGCGTCCTATCCCGGATTGTCGATGGTGTTCTACCACCACGACGCGGTCCCGGCCAAAAAGGGGCTGCCCCGGTACCTGGACCTCGGCTTTTATGCTGCTCAGGGCGGTATTCCGTTCACACATTCCTCGAACCTCGTTTATGCCCTGCAGACGGCTCTGCGCCGGATTCGCTGGCCGGAAAAGTTCGCCCAGATCGCCGAGGCTTCGGCGCGGCTGCGCGTGCGGCTGCGCGAGCTGGGCTGCCAGATCGTCGCGCCCGACTCCTGCGCCTCTCCAGCGGTCATTACCATTCCGCTGCCCGCCGGAGTGGCCAGCTCGAGGTCCATTGGCTGGCAGTTGCGCAAGGCCGGCTACCTGTTGAGCTATCAGAGCGGATACCTGCTGCAGCGAAACTGGATTCAGATCTGCATCATGGGCGAGTGGTCCCCGGAAAGCCTCAACACCCTGCCGGAGGTGCTGGCGCACCTCTGCGCCCAGAGTCGGTCGGCGGTTCAACCTTCCGCCCCGGTGCCTTCCTGATCCCCTCGAGGGAACTCACCATCGCGGATTCCTGTCCCAAGCCGAGCAGCCGCGCTCTCTCCTCGGACTGCACCGGTGCGGCGAGCCGGCGAGACCGTGGTGCCGGACCTGCCGGCTACGGAGAATCCGCGGCTCGTCCCCCTTCAAATCCTCATCGTCAGCGTACCCGTGGAGCGTAAGAAGTGCTGCTGCCGGAGGGACTGGAGGGGCGGGCGCTAGAAGCTCACAGACTCTGCGAGGGCGGGCCGTTTGGAGCGAAGGGTCTGGACCGGCCCGGGAGAAACGGCCGGAGCTGTCGGCCGAAGCACCGATGTCGCCTCGGAGGACCTGGCGGCGGGAGCGGGGGAGGTCGCTGGCTTGGCAGCGGGCCGCGAAGCTCCGTCAACCAGACGGAATAGTTCTTCCGTGGCGCGCTTCAAGGCTTCCACGCGCGCGTTCAGGGCTTCGGAGGCGGCGGCGGTTTGCTCCGCGCTGGCCGTGTTGGCCTGCGTGATTTCGCCGATGCGCGTGACAGCCACGTTGATCTGAGCCACGCTCTCGCTCTGCTCGGCAGAGGAAGCGGCAATCGCGGCCATCGCTTGGTCCACGTCGCCGGTGCGCGCTACGATCTCCTGTAATCGCGCGTCCACCTCTGCGGCCTGGGCGACGATGTCCCGCAGGCCCTTCTCCACCGAGTCTGTCTTGCCCACCATTTGATCGAGGCTCTGGACCATTTTGCCATTCACGCGCACGCCTTGTTCGCTCTTGGCGATGGAATCCTCGATTCGCTCGGCGGTGTCCCGCGCGGCCTGGGCGCTGCGCTGGGCCAGGTTGCGGACCTCCTCGGCCACGACGGCGAAGCCCAGGCCCGCCTCGCCGGCGCGGGCGGCTTCCACCGCGGCGTTGAGGGCGAGAATGTTGGTCTGAAAGGCGATCTCGTCGATGGTCTTGATGATTTTGGCGATGTTGTCGCTGGAGCTCTTGAGCGCGCTCATGGCCTGCCGCATCTCATCGGTGGAGGACTTGATGACGTTCATGCTGGCGCGCATCTCGTCAGTGGATGCCTTCACCACGGCAACGGTGCGGCTCATCGCCTCCATTTGGTGCGCGCCCCGGCCGGCGGCGGCCGACGCTTCCTTGGCGGAGGCTCGAGCGGCGCCGGAACTCTCGACGTTGCGGCGGGCCACCGCAGACATCGCTTCCAGGGCGGCGCTGGTCTCCTCCAAGGATGCGGCCTGCTGAGTGGAGGCCTGAGCCAGGCTCTGGCTGGCGGCGCAGAACTGCTCGCTGGCCCCCGTGGTGTGTTCGGCCTCCTGTTGGAGCAGTTGGCCCACGGCGCGGAGGCGGCGGTTGACCCCCCGGGTGATGGCCAGGAGGATGGCCATGACCATCAGGAGCCCCACGGCGAGGGTGGCGCAGATGTTGAAGAGGGAACGTCTGTTGGCCTCGTCCATCTTCTCAGCCGCCCCGAGGGCCGCGGCCTCGGCTTCATCGCCAAGCTGGCGCAGGACGGCTTCGTACCTGGCCCGCACCGGTTCGTATTCGCCGAAGTAGAGGGCGCGGGCCGCCTCGGCCTTCCCCTCGGCCATGGTCTCAAGCAGCTTGGTGTCGAGGGGGCGCAGTTCCTTTTCATCGATTTCACCCAGTTGCCGAATCAGACCCTGCAGCTTGGGGGATCGGGCGAGATCGCCCAGCTTCTTGAACAGAGCCTGGTTGGCGTCGTAAGCCTCAATCTTGCGCAGGCTGGCGGCGCCGTTCTGCATGTCGAGCAACAGCGCCTTTGTCGCGTCATCTTGCACCAGGAGATTGGCCAGGGACATGACGGCCATTTCCTTGATCTGACGGGCAGCAACCAAATCCGCCGCGTTGTGTTGCAGGCTGACCCGGGTGATCCAGGCCACCGCCACGCCCGTGAGCAGCAGCGGCACGAGAATCAGACGGAAGCGGGCGGCCAAGGAAAGGCTTTTCATGGGTAGATCCATCGCTTCAACCAGGCCCGGCGCTGCCTCCCCGATCTGAATCGGGCCGGCCTCGCCATCGGCTACTTCTTGACCGTGACCATCAACTTCATTTTGGGGTGGATGGCGCACCGGACTTCGGTGACGCCCTCGTCCATGAAGGCAACCGTGGAGGAGTTGCCCGGGGTCTGCACCTTGATGTTGAACGGATTCACCTTCGAGTTGGAGAAAACGTTGTGAGTGACGGTATCGCTGTTTTGAAACACGATCTTATCTCCCGGTTTGATCGTGATCTCGGTTTGGGAGAATTCCCGGTTCTTTTGGTCGATGACGTGTTCAGTGGTCTCGGCCGCAGGCAGGGGAAGGCCGGCCACCAAGACGGCAGCGATGAGGAGTCGTACGGAGGTCATGGGCATGGTGTGGGTTGTTTTCATTGATCGTCGCTGGCAATCGTCGCGAGCCGGGGTTGGCCCTCGCCACGGGGCAGCACCGGAATCACCACCGGCGGATCCTGGCTGGTGAGCGTGTCGAGAAAGGCCACCAGGTCGGCCATCTCGGCTGCGGTCAGGTGGAGCGGCCGGACATCGGGGGAGACACTGGGCCGCCGGACCGTGCCGCCCTTGTTGTAATAGGACACCACGTCCTCGAGGGTCTTCTCCGACCCATCGTGCATATACGGCGCCCGGAGACGCACGTTGCGGAGAGTTGGGGTCTTGAAGGCATGCTGCATGGATTCAAGCTGCGGCAGATGCACGCCGCGTCCCCGATCTGCATCCGCCAGCCCGATGTCGTGGAAGCCATCGTCCGTGAAGTTCCATCCGGTATGGCACTTGGCACACTCGGCCTTGGTGTTGAACAAGTCGAAGCCGCGCTGGGCGGCCGGCGAGATGGCCGAGTCGCGACCGGCGATCCACTCGTCGAAAGGAGCGATGCCGGACACGACCGTGCGCTCAAACGTGGCGATGGCCTTGGCCACCGTCTTCTCGGAGATACCTTCGCCGGGGTAGGCCGCCTCGAACAGCGGATGATAGCCGTGGATGGCCTTGAGCCGGGCGACCATCTGGTCCAAGGGCAGATTCATCTCCCCCGGAGCGGCAATGGGCCCGAGCGCCTGTTCTTCGAGCGAAGCGGCGCGGCCGTCCCAGAAGAAGAGTTCGCCCCAGGCCACGTTCAGAATGGTGGGCGTGCGCCGACCGACCTCTTTCGAGCCGTGGCCCACGCCCTTGGGCAAACCGTCGCCCCAAGAGAAGGCGGGATTGTGGCACGAGGCGCACGAAATGGAATTGGCGGCGGAAAGGCGCGGGTCGAAGAACAACGCCTTGCCCAATGCTTCGCGAGCGGGCGTGTGGGGATTGTCCGCCGGAAAAGGCGGAGCGGCCGGGCGTCGGTAGAGTTGTTTGGCGGTCTCCCGGTCGTAGGGTTTCTGCCCCGTCGCCGCCTGCGCCAAGCCACGGGTGGGAGTCAACGCGCCAAGGGCAGCCCAGACCAGCACAACGGCGCACGCGAGAACGGCGCCGCGCCGTTCAACGAAGTGTTCAATCGCTTTCATATCATTCGTCTGCATCGGGCATCGGAGTTTTGCGGGCACCGCCAACGCGCGTGGGCCGCGGCGTGATTTGCCCACCGAGACTGGCCCCGGAGACGCGGGGCGGAAGACTTCTCCATCCTGCGTGCGTCTCGTCACCT
>DATLZF010000690.1:0-2937 GCA_035574135.1 Candidatus Methylomirabilota bacterium | reverse complement strand
AGGGATGGCCGCCGCGCAACGATAAATCGTCCGCGCCCACGGGCTTGCAAACCAGATCGTTGCAGGCGGCAATACCACAGCTCTCCCTCCAAAGCCCACGTTGAAGAACGTCCGCGAAGCCTGCTGCCGTGCCGTGAACTCCCGCCCGTCGATCATGGCGCGAGCCAACCCGGCCTCCAAGGAGCCGAAATCCACCTCGCGCAGTCCTCGCTGCGCCGCCCACTCGAGCATCTCGAGCGTCAACAGATCGTTGGGCCGATGCTCGCTGCACTCACCGTTCCAGCCCTTCTTCCACAAGGTCATCCGGCCTCCGAAGAGAATGGCCAGCATGCCCGCCAGAGGCCGGCCGCCCCATTCGGCCAGAGTCAATCGCATCCACCCGCGCGCGCCCAGCGCGTCATGCAAACGCTGCAAGCCGTCAACACTGCCCGGATTAGGTCGGCGCTCGCCCTGACGCGCGCAGGTGGCGCGCATGAGTGCGAAAAACACGGGTAGATCCCCCGCCCCACCCTCGCGAATCACCGTGCCCCGTTTCCGCGCCCGCCGAATCTCCTTGCGTCGCGTGCGGTTTAATCCGTTCCGCACCGCCTCCGGCCCGCCACTCACATCCACGACCAGGCTGTGCCGGATCACGTCCATGACTCGATCCTCCACAAGGCCCTGATCTCGCAGGGATGCCTCCAGGCGTTGGCTGGCGTCCGGGGGCTGCACAACCAATGCCGAGAGGCCGGTATCCCGCGCCACCTGGTCGAGCAAACTCAGAGTGCCGCGAATCAGGCCGCCCGATTCACCCGGCAGCACCGGCCCCTTGCTGACGTAGCCGATCCGACCGATCCGGCTTCGCCGCCACAAGAGTTGGAAGCCGCCTATGATCCGGTTTTCGATCTTGACCGACGCACGGAGCACGTTCCAGCCCTCCGCCACCTTGACCTGGCTCCACGCGCTCGACTGCTGGAACTGCCCGAGCGGCGTCGCTTGGAGAAAATCGTCCCATGCCCGGTCCTCGGCTTGAGACGAAACCTCCGCGGTCAATGCCCCTTGATTGACGTGCGGGGAACCCCTTCCCAATGCGCGCTGTCCCGAAGCCTCCATCCAAGGATGTGGCTCCCTCAACTTCAGGCGGCACCACAGCGCCCGCCTGAACCCCGTTGCCGGATTCGATCAAACGCCGGTCGTCGATGCCGAGCAAGCCCAATCGCCGAATCGCGACTGTCAGGGAAGTGCGGAGGGGCGTGGCCCGGCCGCGCCGCCATTGCCCCCCTTCCTCATTCGCCCAGCAGCTCCTTCCGCAATGCCGGCGTCCATGCACGATTGTCGCCGGGCGGATTGAGCAAATACCAGATCAGGTCGCGAAAGTCCTTGTCGGGCATCGCCTCCAAGCCTTCGGGCATCAGGCTCAGTTCGCTCGTGCGAATCTTTGGCTGACCGTTCTCCTGCGCGATGTCGCTCCGGGCGATGATGTGCTCGACCGGGCCCGAAGCCAGGAGCTTGAGCCGCGTCGGGGTATCCTCGACGATGCGGCCACTGACGCTGCTGCCGTCTTTCAACTCGACCTCGGTGGTGCCGTAGCCATTGCCGACCACTTCGTTCGGGTCAATGATGTTGTGCAGGAGCGCCGTCAGCGTGCTGCGACCGACGCCGGTGAGATCGGGCCCGACATCCGCACCTTCGCCGTGGAGCTTGTGGCAGACGAAACAGGTGCGCCGGGCCACTTCGTGGCCGTTCTTCAAATCCGGCTCCCCTGCCAACACCACGCTTCGTTTCTCGGCGATCAGCCGGAGCTTGTCCTCGCCCGGGGCACGGTAGCGGCCGAGCAGGCGATTGGCGTGATCCACCACCGTGGCGTCGGTGCTTCTTGCCAGCGCGCGGCGGGCGGTGGCCGAGATGTCCGCCGGGCTGGCGACCTTGTTTTCCACGGCCGCCATCAACGCGCGGCTCCACTTGCTGCGTGTGACCAGCACATCCGCCGCCGTCCGCCGCGTGGCCGGCGAGAAGCGCGGCCAGGCGTCCGTCATCGCGTAACCGATCTCGTCCCCGCCGAATGCGGCCAGCGCGCGGACTCCCTCCGCGAGGACGACCTGGTTCGACGCCTCGGTCCGGAGCAATTTCAGCAACTCCGCCTTCGCCACGTCGTCCTTCGTCTCGCGCGCGGCCTGGATGCCCTTCAGGCGCTCTTCGACGCTCGCCTTGGCGTCATTGATCTTCCCCACGAGCACGCGGCTGGCGCTGGTATCACCCAGCAACGTCGCCAGACGGCGCGCTTTGTCGGCCACGGCGGGATTCGCGGTGAGCTTGGCAAAGATGGGTTCGAGCGGAATCGTCGGCGGCGCGGCTTTCGCGCGGAAGCCGGCAATCAGACCGTCGAGGGCGGCGTTGGCGAGGTTCGTTTCCTGGGCGAGCCCGCCCAGCACGCGCATCGCGTGGTTGAGGTGCTTCTCGCGCATCGCCGGGTCCGACAGATCGCAGATGCGCCGCATGATGCGGTGCATGATGTAGTTGTTCATCGGCCACTCCCCAAGGGAGGCATCCTTCGCATTCTCCATGAACCCGAGCGCGTGGCCGGCGTCGAACGCGACGATGGGCTCGATGGCCATCCAGTAAACGAAGGGCAGCACCGGATCGTCGGGATGGTATGGGCTCTTGTGCAGCTCGGACATGACGCCCCCCATCACGACCTCGTGGAGCGGGATGGCCGGCGGCGTGTTCACGGTGAGCGAACCGGAAGTGAACTGCCGCGCCGCCGTGGCCACGGCCAGACGCACTGAATCATCCGGATCGCGCGCCAGTTGCATCAGCGCCTTCATCGAGAAGGCCATGGGGTAGCCGCGCTCGCCAATCAGGCGCGCGGTCCACGCGCGCACGGCGGCGTTGGTGTCCTTGACGGTGTCCTCGAAAACAATCTCCTCCAGCGCACCGGCGGTGTGCAGGGTCCAGAGG
>DATLZF010000689.1:0-4625 GCA_035574135.1 Candidatus Methylomirabilota bacterium | reverse complement strand
GCGAGGGAAGCCGGGCCGGGGTGATCCGGCCGGCTTCCTTCGTTCTCAAATTGGGGAGAAATTGGGTAACACCCTTTTTGAGTCAACGGACCCCCGTCCGCCTCAATCTTCGGTAACACCTATTTTTGAGTTACGGCGATTGCGCGTTGTCAGCAGCGGCCGCCTGCGGGACGCTGCCGCCATGCGTTTGATTCGTCGTCGCACCGGTAGTGTGGGCGCGGTGGTGGCCCTGATCGGCCTGCTCCTTTGGGCATGGCTACCCGTGGGTGCCATCAGAGCCATCGCCAATCTGAGCGATCCGGCAAAGCTCGCGACACTCGGGGAACGGGGCGCCAATGCCCGGCTGAACCGAATCCTCTACTGGCTGGACGAGGGCCGCCGCCGGGGTTTCGACCCGGCAACGGTGGCGAGTCTCGCGCTGAGGCTCGGAGGCACCCGTGAACCACGGTTCTCCCTGGTCCGGGACGGGTTGTTGCGCAATGTGCGCATCGCGGATGAGCTGGGACTGCTGACGCCCGAGAATCGCGAGCATCTGCGTCGCGGGCGGGCCGCCATCGTCACCCGCGGGCCCTACGCCGGCGAAGCGGCGGAAATCGATCACATCGTGCCTCGGAGCCTGGCGCCCGAGCTCGACAACGAACTGGCCAACCTCGAACTGCTGCCGCAACCGTTGAACCGCCGCAAGTCCGATCGCGTCGGCCCGCGCCAGCTCGCCCACGCCGAGAAATTGCGAGCCGCGGGACTTCTCACCGAAGAATCCTACGCTCGCGTGCGGGCCGTCGCGGCGGGGCCATGACAGGACGCCGCCTCAGTCGAGTTGAATGACGCGGTAGAAGCGGCGATGGGCTGGAGAACGATCGGTGATGCTCGCGCTCGGGCTGGCCGCCGCGAAGTCAGGGCCCAGCGGATGCCACTCCGGTTCGTCGAGGTCATTCTTGTACTCCGCGCGATACGTTCGGCCGGGAATGGCGACAAAGGAAAACGTCGCCTCGCCTTCCCCGTGGGCCACGGTGTAGAGGAACGGTCCCGGCGATTCCGTGACGGTGGGGCCGATTACGCGGATGACGAACGTCGCAACGTCCGAGGCGGGGGGCGTGCCGTTGTCCGTGACCCGCAGAGTGACCGGATAGTCGCCGGGCGTCTGCCCGGCCGGCACGATCCATCGATACGCTCCGCCTTGATTGAGCTGCGAACCGGGAGGGCCCGAGTCCACGGAATAGACCAGCGCGTGGCCGTCCGGTTCGCTGGCCCGAATGGTGAGGGTGAGCGTTTGGCCGGGGAACACCGTCTGGTCGGGCAGGGGTGGAAACTCCGGCGCGCTGTTGTAGGCAGGCAGGCTGTTGCGCCCGCGCGGGGTGGGGCGTGGCATGGCGTACACCGCCGCGGCGCCATCGGCAAAGCGACCCTCGCTGACGTCCGTCGCTTGTTCGAGGTAGGACACCGTGTCCACGGGGGTGGAACCGTCTGGAGCGAAGATCGCGATCGCGCCTCCGGCTCCCCCCAGTTCAAAACCCGCGTGCAGATCGGCTCGAGTGGGCCGATTCTGCCCCGGCTCGTCATCGGCCCAAACCAGCAGAAAGCCGCCCGGCGGAACGCGATACTGACCGTTGTCCGGCACCTGAAACTTGGTCGGCTCCGCCAGATCGTCCGTCAGATAGAACCCGCCCAGATCGATCTCGAATGATTCGCCGTTGTAGATCTCGAACCAATCCTCCGGTTGGTTGTCCGCCGGATCGCGGAGGCCGGTCATGGTCCGCGCCAACCACTCGTTGATGCGGAGCAGCAGGGCGGGGGCGGCATTGGTGCCGCCAGGACTGGGCGGGCTAAGCCTGCGACGATAAACTCCTTGCCCTTCCGGGACGCTGCCGTGGCTGAGGTTGGGGCCCAGGTTCTCCCACTTGAGATGATCCGTGATCTGGGGCCGACCATCAATGGAACGAACCAGGGCGAGTTGGCCGCGTTCGCCGATCCGGAAGGCGGCGTGAAGGTGCGTTCCGTCGGTTTCCTCCGGCTCGCCGTCCAACCAGATTAATCGCCGTTCGCCGGGTCCGAGGCTCAACCCGGGCGGCAACGCCCATTGAAACAGCGAGCCGCTGAAGTGATCCGCCAGCCAATAGCCGGTCAGATCGAGAAAGTCGTCGCCCGCGTTGTGAAGTTCGATCCAGGGCTCGGCCTCGCCAGCGTTGTCCAAGGGGCCGTTCAACCCGATCGCCTGCACCTCGTTCAACCAGACGGGATCAAACGGCGGCAGCGTGGCGGCGACAGAATTGGAGGATCCGGGCGTCACACGCGCCACGCCGTCCACGGCCCAGTTGCTGGCGCGGCTGTTGTCCTGCGTCAGATCGATCAACTGCCAGGAAGCGCCCGGGGTCGCCGGCGGCCAGGGATTGACCGGCTCGTAACGCACGGCGTTGATGCGGAGGTCGCCCTCAGCGTCGGGGCGCACGAGGGCCAGGGTGTGGTCGGCCACCGGAAGATCGGCATCGAAGACGGCAAACACGGGCAGGGCACCGTAGGTGGCGCGAAACGTCGCCCGATTGCGTGCCAGGATGGCCGTCTGCCCGTTGGTGAGCACGGCGCCACTTGGAAAGGTCAGGTTCGCGCCGTCCAGTCGCCAGCCGCTCAGGTCGAAACTGTGGGGCGACCGGTTCACGATCTCGATGAACTGGGCGCCGGGCTCCTCGGCCGTGGCCATAATTTCCGAGATGACGATGGCGTTCCGGGGATCGGGCGCCGGGCCGGCGTAATCGAGTTCGAGTGTCTGCTGCGCCCCGGTCACCGGACCGCCGAAACGGTCCCAGCCCTCGAAAACCAGTTGGTTGACTCCGGGCGCCAGCACGAGTCGCAGAGTGAACTCCGTGGGGCTGATCCAAGTGACCGGATAGACGGCGCCATTGAGGGCGATGAACTTCACCGCCACCGGAGCGCGGCCACGCAGTTCGACCAGGTTGTTGGTGGTGGACGAAACCGTCGGCGCATCGATGGCGAAGGGCGCCGAGACGGTGGCGAGTTGCGCCTGTAGAAACGAGCGTCGGGCGCCAATGTAGCTCTTGATCGCTGCCACGGCATCGAGATCAATGTTCACGTTGTTCGCCGTCAACGCTGCCACCCGCGCGTCGATAAACGGATCGAGCTCGGCGTTTTGAAACGGACCCGACACCAGGTCCTCGAATGCGCGCCAGTAGGCGCGAACGATCTCCGGCGTGTTGAACATCGCCCGGATGCGCGGGTCGTTGGATTCAAAAAGCGGTTCCTGCGGCGGCCGGCCGAGGCCCAGGCTGTAGTCAATGTCCCACGGCATGTGCACGAATCCGGCCGGCGTGCTGTAGAGGTAATCATTCTTCCCGCGCTCCCAGCCGTAGCTGTCCCAGTTGCCCACGGCGCGCTGGATGGCGAAATGTCGCATCCACGCCTCCCAGTCCACCACGCCGTCCAGCGCCTCCATGTCGATCACGGGGCTGGTCGGATTCTCGGCGGGGCTGACGGCGTCGATGAGCCGGAAGATCGGCGAGTAATCGTTGGCCGAATTGCCCACGGCCACGGAACGCTTGCGGAACATGAACCGGTAGGCCGCCGGCAACTGGGTCGGGTGTCCGTTCAATGGCACCGTGCGGCGCGCCAGATCGGCATCATTGTTCGCCGCGATGTCGAAGCCGTTGTCCTCGAATTCGAACCAATCCTCGACCTTGAAGAGCTGCCCGCCCGCCGCGCCGGGAAACCATTGAGCGATCATATCGCCGTTGGGTTGCTGAGAATCCTCGAAGATGAAGTTGCCCGGCCGCTCATGGGCCGTGCTGCGCTGACTGCCATTGACGAAGAAATGGATGTAGCGTCGGTGATTGTGCACCATGCCCAGGCCGTCGAAGATGCGATAGACGGTCTGTTCCGCCACGGCGCTGAGGTCGCTGATGGTGAGCCGGTCGGGATTGCCAGGGTTGTTGAGCACAAAATCCGTGGCGCCCAGCAGCGGCTCATCGTCGGGAAAGTTCATTTCGTAATCCACGCGGTTCGGTCCGGCCGGCCCTGTGAGCGCGTTGGTGCGGTGCCAGGGGCTGCCCGAGAACAGGGGCAGGGCGTTGTAGATGATGCGGGCGTTGTTGTAGATGAAGGTGCCGTCCATCTCGGTGTTGTTCTGCGTGTCGCGGGTGTGCCAACGGTTCGAGTTTGCGGCAGTCACCCAGAGATGATAGGTGGCAAAGTCGCCCGGCATCTGAACCTCGCCCCAGCGGATGACGCACTCCCGGGCCACCGCGTCGTTGGGCCAGCAGCGATCAAAGCCCGGCTCGGGAAACACGCCCTGGGGAAACGTGCCGACGGCCCCTTGGTTGTCACGCGCCTCGACGTAGAAGGCCACCATCACGCCAGCGGCCTGACCGGGCAGGGTGGCGCTGAAGATGCCGTCACCCGCTACGGCGTCGCCGCCCGAACCATCGTCCCGCATGGGCGCTTCGAGGTACGCGGGATCAGGATCGATCCGGTAGCGCACCGTGCGCGCCGTCACGCCGTGTGGATCGACCGCCTGCGCGGTGATCACGACATCCTGTCCTGGCGCCGGCAGCAGCGGCGTGTGCCGGACGCCATGAACGGCGGGGCCGGCGTTGGAAATGCGCCGGCTGTTGACCGCT
>DATLZF010000688.1:0-2487 GCA_035574135.1 Candidatus Methylomirabilota bacterium | reverse complement strand
ATTTGACCGTCGCAGTCCGGCCCGGAGCCGATGCCGATGGTCGGCACCGGCACGCGCGCGGTGAGTTCCTTTGCCACGGGCGGCGTGACGAGTTCCAGAACAATGGCGAACGCGCCCGCCTCGACCAGCGCATCGGCGTCCGCCAGCAGGGCGCGGCGTTCTTCGTCGCGCTTGCCCTTGATGTGATAGCCGCCTTCTTCGAGCACGTGTTGCGGGAGCATGCCCAGGTGGCCGATGAACGGGATGCCGGCGGCCACGATGGCCTTCACCTGGGCGATGATTTCCCGTCCGCCCTCGGCCTTCACCGCCTCGGCGCCGGCGGCCACGAGACGCTGGGCGCTGGCCACGGCGGCGGGCGGCGTTTCATAGCTCTTGAACGGCATGTCTGCGCCGACCAGTCCCCGGGGCTTGGCCCGCGCCACGGCGCGCAGGTGATGCTCCATTTCCTCCATTGTGACGTGTGTGGTGTCGGGGTAGCCCAGCGCCACCATCCCCAACGAATCGCCCACGAGGATCAACGGCATGCCCGCGTTGTCCAGCAGCCGGGCCATGCCGAAGTCGTAGGCCGTAAGCGCGGCAATGCGCCGCCCGCCGCCCTTCATCGCGCGGATGTCCGCCGCCGTGATTTTGCGCTCGCGCATGGCTCGAACATCCCCCGCAAGGCAAACAACCGACAAGCGGAAAGTGTCCGTTCGCGCGTTCCCAATAAGTGCTTTACACCTTTTGCACCGCCGCCCACATTATGCGCCGACTCTTTTTACAAGATGAGCGTCGCGCTGAAGAAACTCGTTGAATCACAGCCGGAAACAAGCCTCGAAACCGCCATCCAACGTTCCCAGGAACACCTGTTCAGCCTTCTCAAACCGGAGGGGTACTGGGTCGGCGAACTGATGGTCGATTCCACGCTGGTGTCCGACACGATCATCTATCACCACTGGGCCGGCACGGTGGACAAGGAGTGGCAGCGCAAGGCGGTCAATCACATCCTCTCGATGCAGTTGCCGGACGGCGGCTGGAACATCTATCACGGCGGCCCCGCCGAGGTGAACGCCACCACCAAGGCCTATCTCGCGCTCAAACTGGCCGGCGTGCCGGTCAGCGACCCGCGCATGTTGAAGGCCCGCGACATGGCCCGCGCGCTCGGCGGCGTGCCGCGCATGAACACTTTTTCAAAGCTTTACCTCGCCCTGATCGGCCTGGTCGAGTGGCACCATGTGCCCTCCATCCCCTGCGAAGTCCTGCTCATCGGCAAGTGGTTCCACGTGAACTTCTGGGACATGAGCAACTGGTCCCGCGCCATGATCGTGCCGCTGGCCATCATCAACCACTTCCGTCCCACGCGCCCGGTCAGGGTCACGCTGAACGAGCTTTACCCCAACGGTCGCTGGGAACTGGATGAGGCGCTCCGCCCGCGCTACTTCGACTTCTCGCTGCGCAATGCCTTTCTCTGGCTGGACCGCCTGCACAAGCTCGCCGAATGGGTCCAGCGAAAGGGCCTGCATCCCTTCCGCAAACGCGCTCTCAAGAAATGCGAGGAATGGATGATCAAGCGCTTCGAGGGTTCCGATGGCTTGGCCGCCATCTTCCCCGCGATGCTCAATTCGCTCATTGCCCTCAAGGCGCTGGGCTACCCCGACGACCACCAGTTCGTGAAATACGCCGAACGCGAACTGAAGAAGCTGGAGCACGAGGACGAACACACCGTCCGCATCGAACCGTGCTTCTCGCCGGTGTGGGACACGGCGTACGTATGCATCGCCCTGCGCGAATCCGGCGTTCCCGCCGAGGACCCGCGCCTCCAGCGCGCCGCCGAATGGCTCATGGACCGGGAAATCCGCTTTGCGGGTGATTGGATCCACAAGAATCCCGCCAAGGTCGAGCCGAGCGGCTGGGTGTTCGAGTACAACAACAAGTGGAACCCGGATGTGGACGACACCGCGATGGTGTTGCTCGCTCTGCGGCAGATTCCCACGGGCAACCCCCAGCGCCGCGACGAGTGTTTCCGCCGCGGCTACAACTGGATGCTCACCTTCCAGTGCAAGGACGGGGGCTGGGCGGCCTTTGACAAGGACTGCACCAAGAGCATCCTCGAAAAAGTCCCCTTCGCCGACCACAACGCGATGCTCGACCCCGAATGCGTGGACATCACCGCGCGCATCCTCGAAGTGATGGGACTGGAAGGCGTGGGCCTGGACAACCCGCAGGTGCAGCGCGCCGTGGCGTTCATCAAAAAGGAACAGGAGCCGGACGGCTCGTTCTTCGGCCGGTGGGGCGTGAATTACATCTACGGCACCTGGCAGGTGTTGCGCGGCCTGCGCGCGCTCAACTACGACATGACCAGACCGTGGCTGGTGAAGGCGCGCGACTGGCTGGAGAGCGTTCAGCGCCACGATGGCGGCTGGGGCGAGCGTTGCAACACCTACGATGACCCCGTGTTCAAGGGCCAGGGACCCAGCACCGCGTCGCAGACCGCCTGGGCCGTCATGG
>DATLZF010000687.1:0-6226 GCA_035574135.1 Candidatus Methylomirabilota bacterium | reverse complement strand
CTTCGTCCACGGCGACGGGGACGCGGCCCGGGCGGAACTGGGCGGCGTTCTCGCCACGATTTGCCCGGCCGACAAAAAGATCATCCATGGCATGAAGGACGCCGTGCTGGCTCCGGCCGCCATCTGAGTCCGGCGGCCCACGCAAACAGCTCGCCGCCGAACGCCCGCGCGCGGGGCTTCTCATGGCGCCGTGGCGAGGGATCACCCCTCGGCTCGACTCAAATGGTCGCGCCGCCAGGCGCCGGGCACGGTGCGCTGGGTAACGGATCGCCAGCGGGGCCGCGCGCCAGCGCCCCGCCGTTTGTGCAGCCGCCTGCGCGGACTTCCCCTTGGCTGCGCCAGCTTGTGGACTGCGCCGGTCCTTTGGTGCCTTGGTCCCGCAAGCCCCAAGAGGCCATCGAGCATCCCACCTCTCGGCCCGGCCCCGCCGCAAAGCGGCAGGCCGAGGCCGCACTCCAAGACGCGCCGCAGCCTGGGCCGCCGGAGCGGTTCCGGCACAAAGCCGTCATCTTCGAGTCTCTGCCCTGGGGCGCGAATTTGGCGCGGGGCGGGATTGGAGTTTCAGGATGGGGTGGCCGACGGGACTCGAACCCGCAACATCCAGAACCACAATCTGGGGCTCTACCATTGAGCTACGACCACCGCCCAGTAAGAGGCGAAACCGTAATTTTCGACGCCGGAGCCGTCAAGCGTTGGTTCCGGCTGGGGCGAAACTCTTTTGAAATGTCCCGTGTCGAACTCGGTAGAAACATGTCTCCAGGTTGATGAGGTTGAGCGTTCTGGGGCCGGGTCGCCCCCCCCGGTGGAGTCGTTGCGGGTCCGAGCACAGCGCGTCGAGGAGCTGGCCGACGATGACCTCCGGGCCGAAGCCGCGTTGCGGGTCCGTCTTGAGGGGGGCGCGACCGATGGGGTGGCCGCCACCGGCAAATTGCAGAGGTAGCCGCGCAGTGTCTCGCGTCGGGGTGGGGGAGGCGCGGGCTTGAGCCCGCTTCCGTGTTCGTCCGTGTGGGGTCGCGTTCCCGTTCCGTGGGGATGTTTGTGCGATGGTGCCGGTGCCGTTGTTTCGGGTAAACAGCGCTTGTTCGCGCCGTGGGGTTTGCTACCTTCCGCCCCCCTGTGGACATCGCGAAGGAAATCCAGAGGCGGCGCACGTTCGCCATCATCTCGCATCCGGATGCGGGCAAGACGACGCTGACCGAGAAACTGCTGCTTTACGGCGGCGCGGTGCAACTGGCCGGCTCGGTCACTGCGCGCAAGAACCAGCGCGCCACCACTTCCGACTGGATGGAACTGGAGCGCAAGCGCGGCATCTCGATCAGCTCGACCGTGTTGCAGTTCGAGTACGATGGCTACCGCATCAATCTGCTGGATACGCCCGGCCACAAGGACTTCTCCGAGGACACCTACCGGGTGCTGACCGCGGTGGACTCGGTGGTGATGGTGATCGATGCCGCCAAGGGCATCGAGCCGCAGACGCGCAAGCTCTTCGAGGTCTGCCGGCAACGGGGCGTGCCCATCTTCACCTTCGTGAACAAGTGCGATCGCCCGATGAAGAGCCCGCTTGAACTCCTGGACGAACTGGAGCGCGTGCTGGGCCTTGGCGCGTTCCCGGTGAACTGGCCCATTGGCACGGGCTTTGAGTTTCAAGGTGTGTACGATCGTCAGACGCGGCTGATGCATCTGTTCGAGCGGACGGTCGGCGGCCAGTACCGCGCTCCGGTGGAGGTGGGGGGGCTGGAGGATCCGGTGATTCGGGGGCGGCTGGACGAAGCGACGTACCGGCGCACCGCCGAGGAGTTGGAGATGCTCGATCACGCGGGGCACGAGTGGGACGACGCGGCCGTGCTGGCGGAGAAGACCACCCCGGTGTTCTTCGGCAGCGCCATCAACAATTTCGGCGTGCAACTGCTGCTCGACGGCTTCCTCAAGCACTCGCCCCCGCCCCGGCCGCGCATCATGGCCGGTACGCCTGTCTCGCCCGAGCACCCGCACTTCAGTGGCTTCATCTTCAAGATCCAGGCGAACATGGATCCCAAACACCGCGATCGCATTGCATTCGTGCGGGTGTGCTCGGGTCGGTTCGAGCGCGATATGACCGTGCACCATTCGCGTTCCGGGAAGAAGGTGCGCCTGTCCAGCTCGCACAAAATCTTCGGCAATGAACGCGAGACGTTGGATGAAGCGTATCCGGGTGATGTCATCGGGCTGGTGGGCCACGAGGGGTTCGGCATCGGCGATACGCTCACGACCGATCCCAGCATCGTCTATCGGGAAATCCCCCGCTTCACACCGGAGGCCTTCAGCTACCTTCACAATCCGAACACGGCGAAGTTCAAGCAGTTCCGCCAGGGCCTGGACCAGTTGTTGCAGGAGGGCGTGATCCAGGCGCTCCATCTGCGCAATGCTTCGGCGAAGACTCCCCTTTTGGCCGCCGTGGGGCCGCTGCAATTCGAGGTGGTCCAATACCGCCTCCTCAGCGAATATGGCGCCGAGTCGCGGCTCGAAGCGGCGCCGTGGACGGTTGTCCGCTGGCTGCCCACCGACATTACGGAGGAAGCTCTCGACGGACTTTCACTGCCTACGGGCGCGCGTCTGGCCTATGACGTCGGAAGGAACCCCGTCGTGCTGTTCCCCAACGAGTGGTCGGCGAACTACTTCGGGGAGACCAACAAGAACGTCCCGCTTTCCGCCCTGCCGGTCCAGACAACGAGGGAGTGAGCCGGTCCGCTGCTCGGATGCCAGGGCTCGGGCTCCGGGCGCCCACCTCGGCGGCAACGCCCGCTCCTGGCACAGCGCGAGGTTGCGCGGGGCGGGCGGGGTCGGTAAACCATTGCGGATGAAGATCACCGTTCATGGCGCCGCCGGCTGCGTGACCGGCTCGGCGTATCACGTGGAGACGGAATCGGCGGGTGTGGTGATCGACTTCGGGCTGTTCCAAAGTGTCGAGGGGGCCGAGGAACTCAACCGCCTGCCGCGAACCCTGCGCGAGGCGAAGCTGGACGCCGTGCTGCTCACCCACGCGCATCTCGACCACACCGGGCGTCTGCCCCTGCTGGTGCGACATCATCCGGCCGTGCCGGTTTTTTGCACCCCGGCGACCATCGAACTGACGGCGTTGATCCTGCGGGACAGCGCGAAGGTGCAGCTTCAGGACATCGAGCGCATCAATCGCCGGCGACAGCGCGCCGATGAGTCTGCCCTTGAACCGCTTTACACCCTGGCGGAGGTCGAGGCGGCGATTCAGCGCCTGCGTCCGGTGGCTTACAACCAGGCTGTGCCCGTGGCGCCGGGCATCGAGGCGCGGTTCGTCGAGGCGGGCCACATGCTCGGTTCGGCCAGCATTGAACTGGTCGTCAGTGAGCGAAACCGCCGCTGGACCGTGGTTTTCTCCGGCGACATCGGTCCCAAAGGGGTCCCCATCCTGCGCGACGCCGTCTGTCTGCCCAAAGCGAACCTGGTCTTCCTCGAATCCACCTACGGAGATCGGAATCACCGGCCCTTTGCCGAGACGGTGGCGGAATTCGAGCGGATCGTCACCGAGGTGGTGGCGCGCCGGGGCAAGATACTCGTGCCGACGTTCGCCGTCGGACGGACGCAGTTGCTGCTCTACCTGCTGGCCCGGATGTTCCGGCGGGGGCTTGTTCCCAAGTTCCCCGTCTATGTGGACAGCCCCATGGCCGTGGAGGCAACGCGCATTTACCACAGCCATCCCGAATTGTTTGACCAGGAGGCGCGCCTCCTGGGAGACCAGGAACTGGCCAGGGGCGATCTGTCCTCGGTGAGGGCAACCGCGACGGCCGAGGAATCCCGGGCCTTGAACGACGCGCCCGGGCCGTGCCTGATCATGGCTGGCGCCGGCATGTGCAACGCCGGTCGCATCGTCCACCACCTCAAACAAAACCTCTGGCGGCCTGAAGCCTCGGTGCTGATCGTCGGCTATCAGGGCGAGGGGACGTTGGGGCGGCAGTTGGTGGATGGAAAAAGGCAGGTCTCGATCTTCGGCGAAAAGATCGCCGTCAAGGCCGGCATCCACACCCTGGGCGGCTTCAGTGCCCATGCCGGGCAGAAGGAACTGATCGAGTGGCTGGGCTGCATGGAACAAACGCGGCCCACGGTGATCCTGATCCATGGTGAAGACCGCGGCCGGGAACCGCTGGCGCGCCTGATCAAAGAGCGATTCCTCCTCAACGTCCACCTGCCTCGTTTGGGAGAAATCATTACGGGCTGAGCCCCCGGCCGCGTGCGGCCCCCTCCGGATCGCGATTTGCTCAAGTTTGGCTGAATAGGAAATCGATCTTGCAGTCAGATGCTCAGCCCTTTACCGTCGCCAAAGATCACAAAGCCTCGACGGACGGCCTGGCTGTCCGCGCGGTTTGGCCCTTTGTGCGCCGGCAAATCGAATCGTCGCGATGAAGACCCATTCGAAGCTCGAAGCTTGGTTGTGCTTGCTCGGCCTCGGGGTTTGCCTGCCCACTGTGGCTGCGGAGAAGTTGACTGCCCCGGACGCCCCTCCGCTGCCGGCCATTCGAACGCTCGAACTGGAGCCAGCCACCCTGACGCTGCGGCACGGTCGCGACGAACGCCGCGTGCTGGTGTGGGGGCGCACCGAGCACGGCGCCCGATTCGATCTGACGAGCGTCGCCTCCCTGCGCTGCGATGTCCCCCAGATTGAGATTGATCCGCTCGGTTACCTTCGTCCGAAAGCGGCCGGCGAGGCCGAGGTGCTGGTCGTGGCGGCGGGGCGGGAGGCGCGGTTGAAGGTCAGGGTCGAATCGACCACTCTCGAGCCGGTGCGCTTCGTCCGGGATATCGAACCGATCCTGGCCAAGGCGGGCTGCAACCAGGGCACCTGCCACGGTTCGGCCAAGGGCAAGAACGGCTTCAAGCTGTCGCTCCGCGGCTACGATCCGGAGTTCGATTATCAGGCCCTCGTCAACGATTTGTCCGGCCGCCGGTTCAACCGCGTCGTCGTGGAGGAAAGCCTGATGTTGCTCAAGCCCCTGGGCGAGGTGCCGCACGAAGGCCGACAGGCCCTCAAGCCCGGCTCCCGCGAGTACCATCTGATCCGCCAATGGATCGCTGAGGGCACCCATTACGAAGACCCGGCCTCCGCGCGGGCCCAGGCCATCGAGATCGTGCCCAAGGAGGTCGAGATGGACCTGCCCGGCCGCACCCAGCAGATCCTTGTGGTCGCCCGCTACGCGGACGGCGCCACCCGCGATGTCACCCGCGAGGCCTTCTTCGAGAGCAGCAACAAGGACGTGGCCGAAGTGCGCGACGGCGGTCTGGTGAAGGCCCTGCGCCGCGGCGAGGCAGCCATCCTCGTCCGTTACGAGGGCCAATACGCGACGAAGCTCGTCACCGTCATGGGCGACCGCCAAGGTTATGAATGGGTCGAAGTGCCGGAGCATAATTACATCGATCGGCACGTCCATGCGAAGCTGCGCAAGATGAAGATTCTGCCCTCGGACCTTTGCACCGATGCCGAGTTCATCCGGCGCGTGTATCTCGATCTGACCGGCCTGCCGCCGCGGCCCGAGGAGGTGCGCGCGTTCCTCTCCGACTCGGCCCCGAGCCGGGAGAAACGCGACCGGCTCATCGACCGGTTGATCGGCAACCGCGATTACATCGAGTTCTGGGCCAACAAATGGGCCGACCTCCTTCAGTGCAACAGTGAGAACCTCGGCGAGAAGGCCGTGTGGCTGTACCGCGACTGGATTCGTCAGCAGATCGCGAGGAACACCCCGTACGATCAGTTCGTGCGATCCCTCCTCACGGCGCAGGGCAGTTGTTACGAAAACCCGGCCGCCAACTACCTGCGCGTGCTGCGCGAGCCGGGCAAGATCATCGAGGACGTCAGCCAGACCTTCCTGGGCGTGCGCTTCAACTGCAACAAGTGCCACGACCATCCGTTCGAGCGCTGGACCCAGACGCAGTACTACGAATCGGCGGCCTACTTTGCCCACGTCGGCATCAAGAAGGGTTACACGGACCGGCGCGTGATCTTCGCCGAGGCGGGCGGTTCGGCGCAGGTGACGGCCGAGGAGGTGGTGTACCGCCGGTTTGATGGCGGCGAAGTGCGGCATCTTCGCACCGACCGGGTGATGAAACCGAAGGTCCCTGTTGGAGAGGCAAGGGACGTGGCCGCCGGCAGCGATCGGCGCGAGGCGTATGTCGATTGGCTTACGTCGAAGGACAATCCCTACTTCGCCAAATCGATGGCCAA
>DATLZF010000686.1:0-11411 GCA_035574135.1 Candidatus Methylomirabilota bacterium | reverse complement strand
AGGAGGCCCTGACCTTTTTCGCCGCGCACCGGCGAATCCTCCGGCCGCTCGAGGCGTTGCGCGACACGGGCCTCGGTTATCTCAAACTGGGGCAAACGAGCCCCACCCTCAGCGGCGGCGAAGCTCAGCGGGTGAAGCTCGTCACCCATCTGCTCACCGGACTGAAAGGGGCCAACCCCGCCGAGGCGGAGCTTCCCTCCCGTTCACCGACGTCGGGCGCACGCCCACGCCCCGCCGATCTGTTCATTCTCGAGGAGCCCACCATCGGTCTGCACATGCACGATGTGGCCCGGCTCGTCGAGGTGCTGCAACGGCTGGTGGATGCCGGTCACAGTGTCATCGTCATCGAACACAATCTCGACCTCATCGCCGAGGCGGACTGGGTGATTGACCTCGGACCGGAAGGCGGCGAGGCGGGAGGCGCGTTGGTGGCGGAGGGCACGCCCGAGGAGGTCGCCCGCGTGCGCCGCTCGCACACCGGCCGCTTCCTGCGCTCGATGCTGCGACGCCCCTGCACGGTTTCTCCTTCGTGAGCCCGGTTGCCTTCGCGCCCCGGCCGGCTCCTGTTTACTTGCCCGGGCCGGGCTGCTAGAACCGCCGCGTGCCTGATGCCGTCAGCCAGCTCTGGAAGCAACTCTCCGCCCGCCGGCGGCTGTTCCTCATCGCCGGACCCTGCGTGATCGAGGACGAGGAACTTTGCCTGCACGTGGCGCGGCGCGTCCGGGCCGCCTGCCGCCGCCTGGGAGTGACCTATGTGTTCAAAGCCAGCTTCGACAAAGCCAACCGCACCTCCGGCCGATCGTTTCGCGGGCCCGGCCTGGAGGGCGGTCTCGCCATCCTCGAGCGCGTGCGCACCCGCGTTGGCGTGCCGGTGCTGACCGATGTGCACACCGAGGCGCAGGCCGCTGTGGCCGGCGAAGTCGTCGATGTCCTGCAAATCCCCGCCTTCCTTTGCCGGCAGACCGATCTGATCCGGGCCGCCGTGCTGACCGGCAAGATCGTCAACGTGAAGAAGGGGCAGTTCCTCTCGCCGCCCGAGATGGCGCAAGTGGCGAAGAAGGCCGCCGAATTCGGGGGCGACAAGCTGCTGTTGACCGAGCGCGGTACCACCTTCGGCTACAACAACCTGGTGGCGGACATGCGCGCGATTCCGATCCTGCGCCGGACGGGTTGTCCGGTGGTGTTCGACGCCACGCACTCGGTGCAGTTGCCCGGCGGCGGCGGCGACAAGTCCGGCGGCCAACGCGAGTTCGCCCCCGTGCTGGCCCGCTGCGCCGTGGCAGCCGGAGTGGACGGGCTTTTTCTCGAGACGCATCCCGAACCCGATCGCGCCCCGAGCGACGGGCCCAACATGATTCCGCTGGCCGAGCTGCCGCGGCTGCTCGCCCAACTGGTCAAACTGCATGAAGCGGCCCGCTCCTGACCGGCCTCGGCCCCGAGCCACCCCGAGGAACCCCTCCCTCCCGCCGGCGCTGCGCGCCGCGCTCCGGCGGGTTCGGCTGTTCCTGTGCGACGTGGACGGCGTGCTAACCAACGGCACCGTGCTCGTCGGCAACCGAACCGAATTCAAGGAGTTCAACATTCATGATGGGCTTGGTCTGCGCTTGCTGAGCCGGCACGGGATCAAGGTCGGCTGGATTTCCAACCGGCCCTCGCCCGCCACATACCAGCGCGCGGAGGAGTTGAAAGTGGACTTCCTCGTCCAGGACGGCGGCAGCAAGGTGCGGGCGATCGAAGCCATCCTGACAAAAACCGGGTGTGGGTGGAGGGAGGTGTGCTACCTCGGCGACGACGTGGTGGACCTCGGGCCGTTGCGCCGGGCCGGTGTGGCCGTGGCGGTGGCCAACGCCATTCCTGAAGCCAAGGCCGCGGCGCACTTCGTCACGACCGCCGAGGGAGGCCGGGGCGCCGTGCGCGAGGTTGCCGGTCTCCTGCTCCGGGCCCAGGGCAAATGGGAGGCTGTGTTGCAGGAGCACGACGCCTGATGCGCTTCGCACCCAAAACCGTGGCAAATCCCAAGCTTTCCGCATGGACTGGACCCGCCCTCCTCGCGTTCCTCGTGGCCTCGCCGCTCGTGGCCCAGCTCAGTTGGATCCGAGACTTCAAAATCCCGGAATACTACAAACGGAGCGAGCTGCCGCAGGACCGGCCCAGCCAGCTCAAATCGCTGCTCCAGGCGGCCGAGGCGCAAAGCCGCACCCCGACCCTGGTCGAGGCCCGCGGCGTCAGGATCGAAACCTACCAAACCAACGGCGTGACCAACCTGGTGGTCACGGCTCCGCATTGCACGCTGGACCTCGATCAGCGCACGGCCGCCTCGCCCGGCCGGCTCGAGGCCCGCACAGGCGACGGCCGGTTCTTCATCGAAGGCACCGGCTTCCTCTGCCAACTGACGAACGCTCGGATCACCATGACGAACGGCGTCCGCACCGTCATCCGCAAGGACGCCCGCTGGCCCGACGTCTCCAAGCCATGAAATCATTCCTCCCCCTCGCCCTCATCGCAGCCCTTTGGTGCACTCTCGCTCTGCCGCCGTCGCACGCCCAGCCGGCGGCCCGCCCGCCGACGATGGAGATGACCGGCACCAATTCCATCAACATCGCCGCCACGAACATGGTCTCCTTCGAAACCAACGGCGGGGTGCGTGTCATCATCTTTTGGGAGGGCGTGGTCGTGCTCGATCCGCCGGCACATCCGGGGGAGCTCGGCTCGGTCCTTTACTGCGACCGGCTCACCGTGCGCGTTCCGCCCAGCGGCGGCAAGATCGAGGACATCCAGGCGGAGGGCAACGTCATCATCACCCAGGGCGCCAACCGGGCTTCGGGCTCACGCGCCCTTTATCGCTCCGAGACGGACGTGGTCGAACTCACCGGTAATCCGGTTCTCTCCACTGCCGAGGGCACGATGCGCGCGACGGTGGTCGAGTTGGACCGCGTCCATCGCCGCCTGCGGGCCCGCGGCGGGCCGATCATCATGGAGATCAAGGCCGACAAGGTGGGCTCGACCAACCGGGTGTTCTTCCCGCTGCCGGACGGCGGAGTGAAGAAGTGACGCCGCCGGGCCGATGCGCCATGCTGCGGCGGTGACACGGATTGAAATCGCATGAGCCTCGTCACGACGAACAAGCTGATGAAGCAATACGGCGCCCGGCGCGTGGTCGATGGCGTGTCCGTCGTCGTCAACCCGGGCGAGATCGTCGGCCTCCTGGGCCCCAATGGCGCCGGCAAAACCACCACGTTCAACATGGTGGTCGGGGTGGTGAAACCCGACGCGGGTACGGTCAGCTTTGAGGACCGCGACGTGACACGGCTGGCCATGCACGAGCGGGCCCGACTGGGCATGGGTTACCTGACCCAGGAACCCTCGGTCTTTCGCAAGCTCACCGTCGAGCAAAACATCCTCGCCATCCTCGAGACCTGCCGCATGGGACGCAAAGAGCGGAAGATCCGGCTGCAATACCTCCTGGATGAGCTCGACCTCACCCGGCTGGCCACCAGCATGGCCTACACGCTCAGCGGCGGCGAGAAGCGCCGTCTCGAAATCACCCGCGCCCTCGTCACCAGCCCCAAACTGCTGATGCTCGACGAACCGTTCAGCGGCATCGATCCCATCGCGGTTTACGAGGTGCAGAAGATCGTGCGCCGACTCAAGGAGCGCGGCCTCGGCATCCTCATCACCGACCACAACGTGCGCGAGACCCTCAAGCTGATCGATCGCGGCTACATCATCCACAAGGGCCAGGTGCTGTGCGAGGGCACCGCTGAATTCCTCGCCACGGATCCCAGGGCGCGGGAGATCTATCTCGGACCGGAATTCAACATGTGACTGGTTGCTTGAAAGCAAGGCGGGGTGGCTGGATGGCGGGCGCGGCCCGGAGGCACGGGGGCACGACGCCCTTGCGCCGCGGCGCCATCATTGCTCGGCGGGCGGATCGGCACGTGTGCGCGCCCTTCGCCATCCTGCCGCCTTGCGCCGCCATCCTCCCTTAGCCCCGCCGCCGCCATGCCCCCCGTTTTCCCATCACCCATCGGCGCCGCCACGCGTTACTGCGCGGTGCTTGGTCGCCCCATCAAGCATTCCGCCTCGCCCGCCATGCAAAACGCCGGCCTGGCGGCGCTCGGATTGGACTGGCGCTACCTCGCCTTCGAGGTGGATCCCACGCGTCTGCGCGAAGCCATCGCCGGAGCGAAGGCAATGCACTTTATCGGACTCAACCTCACCGTGCCGCACAAGCTGCTGGCGTTGGAGCTGATGGATGTGCTCGACGAATCCGCCCGCACTTGGGGAGCGGTAAACACGGTGAGGTTCGAAGGGCTGGATGCCACCGGGCAATGGCGGCCGTTGCGGGAGTTCGCGGATTCGCCGCCCCAAGTGCGGGCAGCCGGCTTCAACACCGACGCCGACGCCATCACGCGGTCCTTGCGCGAGGATCTGGCGTTCGAGCCGTCGGGAGCGCGCATTCTCCTGCTCGGGGCCGGCGGGGCCGGGCGGACGGCAGCGCTAAAGCTCGCGGCGGAAGGGGCGGTGGAGCTTCATCTGGTCAACCGCACCGCGGACAAGGCGGCGGCGGTGGCGGCGGAGATCCGGCAGCGTTTTCCCCGCACCTGTGTGGCGATCGGCTACCCGGAACGGCCGGTGGATTTGGTGTTGAACGCCACGTCGCTTGGACTGCGCGAGAGCGATGCGTCGCCGCTCGATGAAACGCGGTTTGCCCTCGGCAAGGCCGGCTGCGTTTATGACATGATTTACCGGCCGGCCGAGACCCCGTTGTTGCGGGCGGCCCGGGCGGCGGGCCGCCGCGCGGCCAACGGGATTGGGATGCTCCTCTACCAAGGGGCGCGGGCGCTGGAGCTATGGACCGGCGTGAATCCGCCGATACAGGTCATGCGTGAAGCGCTGGAACGAAACGTCTATGGGTGAGTCGCCGGGCCGGAACGGTCCCTCCCGCCATGTTTGATCCGAAGATCTGGGCGGCCGTGCCCTTTCACTTCTGGTCCATCACGTTCTTCACATTCGGCTGCATCGTGGGAAGCTTTCTCAACGTGTGCATTCACCGGATGCCGCTGGGGCAGAGCATTGTTTCGCCTCCGTCGCACTGCCCTCACTGCCGGTACTCCATTCCGTGGTATCTGAACATCCCGCTGGTAACGTGGCTTTACCTCCGCGGAAAATGCGCCCATTGCGGGGCTCCGATCGCCGTCCGCTATTTTCTGGTCGAGTTGCTCACAGGGGTGGCGTTCCTCGGGAGCTGGCTGGTGCTTGGGCCGCAGTCGGCGGGCGTGGCGGTCGTGATCTGCCTGTTCCTGGCCGGGCTGATCGTGGCGACGTTCATCGATTTCGAGCACTTCATCATCCCGGACGAAATCACGATCGGCGGGATGGCTGCCGGATTCGTCTGCTCGCTCGCGGTGCCGGCGCTGCACGGCACCAGTTCACACGTCGTGGCCTTGCTCCAGAGCGCGCTCGGCATGGTGGTGGGCGGCGGCGTGGTGTACGGGGTCTTGCGTGCGGGCAAGCTGATGTTTGGTCGCTTCAAGGTCGAGCTGCCGCCCGAAAGCCGGGTGATTTTCACCGAAACGGCCCTGAAACTGCCCAACGAGGAAATTCCGTACGAGGAAATCTTTTATCGAAAATCGGACACCATCGTGCTTGAAGCCCGGCGCTTGGAGTTGATCGACCGCTGCTATCCGGCGGCAGCGGTCCGGCTCTCCCCCGAACGGCTGGAGATCGGGGAGGAGCAGATGGACCCGGAAGCGGTGCCGCACATGGAGGCGGTGACGAGCCAATTGGTGCTGCCCCGCGAGGCCATGGGCTTTGGGGACGTGAAGTTCATGGCTGCCATCGGCGCGTTCCTGGGCTGGAAGGCGACCCTCTTCTCCCTGCTGGCCAGTTCGATGATCGGCGCGGTGGTGGGCCTGATGTTGATCGCGCTGCGCCGCCAAGAGTGGTCGAGCCGGATTCCCTATGGCCCCTACATCGCGCTGGCCGCGGTGATCTGGGTGTTCGGCGGACGGCGGTTGCCGGCGTGGTGGTTCGGCATCTGAAGGGGTCAGGGCTGCTTGGGCACCAGCACCTGAAGGCGCTTGCGCAACTCGCCCAGCTCCTTCGATTTGAAGGACTGCTTCGTCTTCTCCAGCACACCGATCGTGTCCTGAAGCGCTTTCAAGAGAGCCGCTTCCTGCAGAGACTGCCCGCCATCGGGCCGGCGAGCCACCAGTTCCGCGAGGCGCTTCATGTCCGTCATGGCGCCCAGCAGGTTGCGCAACGTGACGCTGACGCAGGCGTCAAGCGGCACGGTATCCTTGCCGGCAGGATTGGCTGCAAGCATCTGCTCGATCTGATCGAGGTCGCGTAACCACTCCGTGAGCCGCTCCCGGTTGGCGGCCACCGCGCGATAAAGCCGCGAGTTGGCGACGCACTGGGCGACAAGTTCCAAGAGTTCGTCCGGATCGGGCGGCTTGACCAGGTAGGCGAAGACCGGCAGGCGCACGGATTTCATCGCCGACTGCATCGTCGGATGGCCGGTGAGCAGAATCACCGGCATGCCCTGGGCAACTTGCGGCAGGCTCTGAATCAGCTCCAGCCCGTCGTTGCCGGGCATCTGGATATCGGACACCAGCAGGTCGAAAGGCTGCTGGCTCAACCGCTCCCGCGCCTCGGTGGCATCGGCTACCACAACGCACTCGTAGCCCGCCTGCTCGAGGAGCCGCGCGAGGACAAGCCGAAACGCCGTATCGTCGTCAGCGACGAGAATCCGAGCCAGCTTGTCATTGTTCTGAGCCATCCCCTGGGTTCCAGTATGAAGCGCGGTGAGTAGGCTAGCGAAGGGTGTGCAGGGACGGCAACGTCAAAAAACTACGGATTCGTTGGTGGGACAGTTCCGCTCTGGCGCTCCGAGCCGCCGCGCCGATACCCCTCCAAGTCCACCGTCACATGCGCGTACCCGATCGCCCGCAGGGCCGACGCCACCCGCGCCATCACCATGGCATCGAGCAGCCGGGGAATCTCCGCCGCACCCACTTCAATCCGGGCAAGCGCGAGCGCGCTCGCCGTCCCGCCAGCCAGTTCATGATGCCGCACCCGCACGTCGTGGAATCCGAGGTCGCGCAGGACGTTTTCAGCGGCCTCGATCATGCGCAGCTTGGCCGGCGTGACCGGCTCGCCATGTGGCACGCGCGAGCTGAGGCAGGCGAGCTGGGGTTTGTCCGCCGTCGGCAATCCCAGTTGGGCGGACAAAGTGCGGATCTCCGCCTTGGTTAATCCGACTTCCTTGAGGGGCGCGCGGATCTGAAACGCTCGGGCCGCTTCGGCCCCCGGCCGGAAGTCACCCGCGTCGCTTGCATTTTCGCCATAGGCCACCGCAGCGAAGCCCAGCTCCCGGGCCAGCGGCACCAGTTCGGAGAACAGCTCGTGCTTGCAGAAATAGCAACGGTTGACCGGATTGGCCAGATACGCGGGGTTGTCAAACTCCGCCGTGCGGACCACCCGCACCGGAATCCCAAACCGCCGGGCGATTGCGAGTGCCTCCTCCAGTTCCCGCCGGGGCAGGCTGGGGGAATCCGCAATCGCCGCCAGCGCCCGCTCGCCGAGAACGTCGTGGGCCACCCGGGCGAGGAACACCGAATCCACGCCGCCCGAGTAGGCGATCACGCACGAGCCGAGGGACCGGATCGTCTCGCGCAGGAGTTCGAGCTTGGTCTGCATGTCGGCCTTACTTCACCAGTCGGTACCAGTTGTCGCGCTGGTGGGGTTCGTAGCCGAGGTCGGTGATGAGCCGCCGCATGTCGGCCACGCCCATGCGATGCGTGGTGCCGGCGGCGCTCACCACGTTTTCCTCGATCATGATGCTGCCAAGATCGTTGGCGCCGTACTTGAGGGCGATCTGGCCGATCTCCTGCCCCTGGGTCACCCAGGAGCTTTGCACGTTGGGAATGTTATCGAGGTAGATGCGGCTCAAGGCCTGCATCCGGAGATATTCATGCGCACCCACGGTCGGCGCCTTCAACACGGCGTTCTCGGGTTGAAAGGTCCAGCAGATGAAGGCGGTGAAGGCCCCCCCGTTCACGGTACCCGCCTCCAAGGCCTCGGCATAGCCGGCCGCCCGCCGCATCGGCGTGGCGACACCTGCGGTGACAGCGACCCCTTCCCCGGGCAAACGCCCACTCGCTGCCAGACGATCCAGAGAACGATCCTGCTGGGCACGCACGAATTCCAGATGTTCGATCCGATCCTCCACCGTCTCGACGTGACCGAACATCATGGTCACGGAGGTGGCCAGGTCCAGCCGGTGCGCCACGTCCATCACCTCCATCCATGCGGCGCTGCGGGCCTTGAGCGGCGCGATGCGCTGGCGCACGCGGTCCACCAGAATTTCCCCGCCCCCGCCCGGAATGGAACCCAGGCCGGCGCGGACGAAATCGCGGATGATTTGCTCCACCGGCTCCTGGAAGAACTCGGCGAAGGCGACGAACTCGCTCGGACTAAAGCCGTGCACGTTCACGGCCGGGAATTTCGCCTTCAGGTGGCTCAGGAGGTCCAGATACCATTGTTTCGTCAGCTTGGGATGGTGGCCTCCCTGCAGAAGAATCTGCGTGCCACCCAGGGCAACGGCCTCCTCCACCTTGCGATCCAGCTCGTCGAGCGTGATCACGTAAGCGTCAACATCCCGCTCCGTGCGATAGAACGCACAGAACTTGCAATAGACATTGCAGACGTTGGTGTAGTTGATGTTCCGGTCCACGAGATAGGTGACGACATCATTGCCCCGCCCGCCGTGTGCGGCGGAGCGGGCCAGTTGCCGACGGCGGTCGGCCAGGGCACCCAGTTCCTCCAAGGGCAGGCGGTAAAGGCGCAGCGCCTCGGCGGGATTGATTCGCTCCCCGTTCCAAACCCGTTGCTCCAGGTCGTCCAGTGACGCGTTGTGAATCACCCGGCCACCTTAACGAGGGGCGGGACGTTCGGCAAAGGGTTTGGGCGCGGGGCGTTGGTGGATGAGAACGCCGGAGCGCGCCCGAACCGGAACCGAGCTGACGGCAAAGTCGGACAGTGGGCCGACGGTCCGGATTCCCGCCTGATCGTCACCGGTCCCGGAGGCCGTCTGCGGCCGTTTGTGGCTTGATTGCTGCTCAGAGCGCCTCGGGTAGCCGGGGCCGTCGGCGCGCGGCCCGACCAATCGCCCGTTATGAGCCGATACGACTCTTCTGCCGACAGCCTTTTGCCTCCGATGCGGAGGACGGTTCTCTTCGTCTCCTCCGACCCGCGCGAGTTGCGAGCCTTTCGCGACGGCCTGGAGGAATTGCGCCCGAAATGGCGCCTGGAGATCGCCGCCGACGGGCCCAACGCGATGGCGTGGATCAAGGAACTCGCGCTCGACGCCGTTGTCGTGGACCTGCTGGCGCCCGGCTACGACGCGCTGGCCATCTTGCAGGACGTCGCCGAGCGCCGCCCCGAGGCCCTGCGCGTGGGGCTCACCAGTCCGTCTCAAAAGCAGACACTTCAGAACGTGGCCGCCCCCGTTCACCAGTTTTTGTGCAAGCCGTGGGACTCAAAGGTGCTCACCGCCGTGCTGGCGCGGGCCTTCGCGGCGCAGGATTACTCGACCAACCAGTGTTTCCACCGGCTGCTGGCCGGGCTGCATTCCCTGCCGGTGCTGCCCGACACTTACATCGAACTGGAGCGCGAGCTCCGATCCGAAGACCCTTCCCTGGAAAGGGCCGGCGAAATCGTAAGCCAGGACATGGCCGTCACGGCCAAGCTGTTACAACTGGTGAACTCCGCGTACTTCGGTCTCGGCCGGGCCATCAGCAGTCCGACTGAAGCCGCCATGTACCTCGGCACCGAAACGCTCAAGGCGCTGGTGCTCTCCCTCCAAGTGTTCAGCCAATACGAACACCTCCGCGACCTGGGCCTGGAGGCGTTGTGGAAACACAGTTGGTTGACCGGCACCCTGGCCCGGCAGATCTGCGAGTTCGAGGAGGCCCAGGCCGACCTCAAAAGCCACGCTTTCATCGGCGGACTCCTGCACGATCTCGGCAAACTTGTGATCGCCGCCAATCACCCCAACACCTACCGCGCGGCCCTGGACCTGGCGCATCGGCGGGGCATCTCGTTCTGGGAAGCGGAGCAGGAGCTTTACCACACCTCGCACGCCGAGCTTGGCGCCTATCTGCTCGCGCGTTGGGGGCTGCCCGCGCCCGTGGTGGAGGCGGTGGCCTTCCATCATCGGCCGGGGCTTGCGCGGGACACCGGGTTCACGCCGCTCTCAGCGGTCCACGCCGCGAACGTCTTCACCAAGGAACGCGTGCGCGGCAGTGACGCCGTCGCCCAGCCGGTGGATGTCGATTATCTCCAAGGAATCGGCCTCGTGGACCGGGTCGAGCAATGGCAGGAGCTGGGCATGGATTCGGCCCTGGAAGTGGCGTGAGAGCGACGCCGCCGGCCCCCCTAATCCCCCACCGTCTCGACGACCGCCTCGGAGCCGCTGAAGCCCACCACCCGCACGCGGGTGCCCTTTGGAATCATGTCTCCCTGGCTTATCACGCCGATGATCTGATCGCCGAACTGCGCCTTGCCACCCGGGCGTAACACCGACACGGCCACGCCCACCTGACCGAGCAGACTCGCCCGCTGCCGTTCCAACAACGCCTCCGTTTCGACGCCGCTGGCGGATTCCGACACCAGCGCGCGATACACCGGCGTCTTCGGCAGAAACCGCGCCAGGAGCGCGATGAGGATGCCACCGCCGGCAACCGCCAGCGCCAGATCCCGCACCGGTACCCGCACCTGGCCCAGCGTCGGCACGCGCGGCATCCCCGGATACATGTCCACCATGGCCATGATCAGGGCGATCAGCATGAGCGCCGAGCCCGCAAGCCCGATGACCAGCGTGCCTGGATACACAAACATCTCGACCGCCACCAGTGCGAGGCCGAGGACGAAAATCGCCACCCATTCCAGTCCGGACAGCCCCGCCACGTAACCACCAAGGAAGTAGAGCGCGAAGGCCGTCGCGCCCACGATGCCCGGCAGCCCGAAGCCCGGGGTCTTGAACTCAATATAGATGCCCACGATCCCGATGATGAGCAGCAGCGGGCTGATGCTGTTGAGCCACATGCCGAGCCGCTCGGCGCCGGTGGGTGCAATGTCATGGCGTTCGGCGTCGGCATAGCCCAGTATCTTCAGCAGCGCTTCGAGGCTCTCCACCGTTCCGGACGACAGCAGCGGCTTGGGCGGATTGCCGTACCTCTTCGCGGCCTGAACGTCCGTCAGCGTCAGAATCTGCCCTTTTTCGTTGAGCACTTCGCCGTCGATGACCAGTTCCTTCGACTTGTCCACCATCGCCTCGATCACACGCACGTTGTGGCCGTTCTTTTCGGCGCTGGCACGCACGAGCGCACTAATGGCGGACACCG
>DATLZF010000685.1:0-2858 GCA_035574135.1 Candidatus Methylomirabilota bacterium | reverse complement strand
CCCACGACAAGGTGCCTGTGTCATGAAAACCTTGCTCGACTGGCTGGATTCCCGCACCGGGTGCCGGAAGCTGGTGCACGAAGCGCTGTTCGAAAACGTGCCGGGCGGCGCCCGCTGGCGTTACGTGTGGGGCAGCACGCTCACCTTCTGCCTCGCGGTCCAGTTCATCACGGGCGTTTTTCTCTGGATGGCCTACAGCCCGAGTTCCCAGACGGCGTGGGAAAGCGTCTATTACATCCAGCACGAGATGACCGGTGGCTGGCTGCTGCGCGGGCTGCACCACTTCACCGCGCAGGCGATGAACGTGCTGCTGGTGCTGCATCTCATGCAGGTCGTCATCGACGGCGCCTACAAGGCGCCGCGCGAGATGAATTTCTGGTTCGGCCTGGCCCTGCTGCTGCTGGTGCTCGGCCTTTCGCTGACCGGCTATCTGCTGCCGTGGGATCAGAAGGGCTATTGGGCCACCAAGGTTGCGACCAACATCGCCGCCATCACGCCGGTCATCGGCCCGGCCCTGCAAAAAATCATCGTGGGCGGGGCGGATTACGGACATCACACGCTCACTCGCTTCTTTGCCCTGCACGCCGGCGTGCTGCCCGGCGCCATCGTGGTGTTGCTGGTCGGGCACATTTACCTGTTCCGCAAGCACGGGCTCACCGTGCGGGAACCGAAGCGGCGGCCGGACACGACGTTCTGGCCGGATCAGGTGTTCAAGGATGCCGTGGCCTGCCTGGCCGTGCTGGCGGCGGTGCTGTTTCTCACTCTGCGCTACCACGGGGCGGGGTTAAGCGCCCCGGCGGATCCCTCCGAGGCCTTTGATGCGCGACCGGAGTGGTACTTCCTGTTCCTCTTCCAATTCCTCAAGTACTTCCCGGGCTCGGCGGAAGTGTGGGGTGCCATCGTCATTCCCACGGTCCTCTTGCTGGTGGTCTTTGCCATGCCGTTCCTGGGCCGATGGAAACTGGGGCACCGCTTCAACCTCGGGCTGCTCTGGTCGCTGCTGGGGGGCGTGGGGCTGCTTACCTGGCTGGCCCTGCACGAAGACCGAAACAATCCCGATTACATCGCGGGCCTCAAGGCGGCCGAACGCGACGCCGCCCGCGTCATCGAGCTGGCGCGCTCACCCCGGGGAATCCCCCCCGCCGGCGCGGTGACGCTGTTGCGCGAGGACCCCCTCACCCAGGGCCCGAAGCTCTTTGCGCGTAACTGCGCCAGTTGTCATCGCTACGACGGCCATGATGGCACCGGCCGGATACCCAGGGACCCGCAGAGCGCGCCGGACCTGAAGGGCTTCGCCACCCGCGAGTGGCTGGCCGGGCTGCTGGATCCGGCCCACGTCAGCCGCAGCAATTACTTCGGCGGCACGCGCTTTGCCGACGGCAAAATGGCGCGTTTCGTCAAGCGGGACGTGGCTGGCTTCGATGCGGAGCAGAAGGCCCAACTGCACAAGGTGGTCCTGGCGTTGTCGGCCGAGGCCGGGCTCAAGTCCCAGCGCGCGGCCGATGCCCGCGATGCCGCCGCCATCGCCGAAGGCCGGGAGTTGCTGCGCAACGACACGATGCGTTGCACCGAGTGCCACCAGTTCCACAAGCCGGACGAGGACGCCACCGCGCCCGATTTGACCGGCTACGGTTCGAGGGAGTGGTTGTTGGGCATCGTGCGCAATCCCACGCACGAGCGTTTTTATGGACGTCGCAATGACCGCATGCCGGCCTTCGGCACCGATGGCATCCTGGACGAACGGAGTCTGGAACTCATCACCGACTGGTTGCGCGGCGAGTGGTATGTCCCTGGCGAGGTCGCCGCGCGACATTGAACGACCCCGGGCAACGTCTCCGGGCTGCTGCGGAGCCGGGGGTTCCGTGGTCCCGGCCCGCAACGCCTCCACCTTTCCGACCCGCGTTTGCTCCGACCAGAAGGCCGGAGCACGGACTGCACGTCCGCCAGGGGCGAGGAAACGGCCCGGATGGCCGCGCTCCAACTCGATGGGCAAACTTCGGTGCGGGAACCGGCTTGCCGGGCTGAGGGCGGCGCCGCGTCGCGAGCGGGAAAGGCGCACCCTTTTTGCGGGGATTTGCGATTGCGCTTCCGGACAAAACCCGGACACTCCCGGCTTTCCGCCCGGCGGCTGGGCCAGCCGGGTGGGGTGAACACGATCTATGGAATCCATTTGGTTCTGGTCCGCCCTCGGGTTTGGCGGCGCCGTTTTGTTTGCGTCCCTGTTCGAGTGGACGTTGCATCGCTATTTCATGCACCAGCCGGTCGGGCCGTTCGACTACGCCTTCCGCACGCACGCCTTGGTGCATCATCAGGTTTTCAAGGCGGATCACACCTACCATTTGATTCACGAGCGCGACAAGGAAACCATCACGATGGCGTGGTGGAACGGGCCGTTGCTGATTGCGTTGTGCATGGTGCCCGCGCTGGCGCTGGCCTGGATTCTGCACCGGTGGAGTCTGGCGTGCGGCGCGCTGCTGGCGTTCATCACCTACTACGTCGCCTACGAATACATGCACTGGTGCATGCACCTGCCGAAAAGCCGCCGGGTGGAACGTTCGTGGTTGTTTCGCCGGCTGAACGGCCACCACCTCCTGCATCACCGCTACATGCACAAGAATTTCAACGTGGTGCTGCCCCTGGCTGACCTGTGTTTCGGCACCCTCCTGTTGCGGTCGAAAATCCATTTCCCCCAGGTGCGCGGCGCTTCGGTACCCGACGTCCAACCGCGGGTGCCCCGACAAATCCCGTCCGTCTAACGCCAGCGGCGCGGATGGCGGAACGGCCGCCGGGAGGGGGGCTGACTTCGGCGCGCCCCGTGAGCCGGTGCCAGCCGAGGCGGGGGTGAGGCCGGGGGATGC
>DATLZF010000684.1:0-6141 GCA_035574135.1 Candidatus Methylomirabilota bacterium | reverse complement strand
CCGCCACAGGGAACTGACCACCTCCTCGCCACGCCGTCCGACTCGCATCACGCTTCAGGAATTGGCGCTTGTTTCGATCCGCCGCCGGCATGAGGACCGCGACACCTCTCGCCCGCGCCGCGTCATCCGATTTCGCGTCCGAAGCCGCTCGTAGATGAGTCGATCACCGGGGAGGGCATCCCGCCTGATTGTGCCAAACACAGGATGGATTTCATGGAACCCACCCAGTCCACGGATCACGGACGTGCTCTGCGATTCGCCTCCGCGGCCGACGGACGAAGCAGCATTTCGGTCTGCCGGCCGTGCCGGCTGGGCGTCCATGGTGCCTCCGTTACTTCCGGTTGTTGGCGGACCTGACGGGAAGCCGTCTGGAGTGCAGGCTGTGTCCATGCTCCAAGACTGGCAATGGCCGGCGCCTGCCGGGATCGTCAACGGCCGCCGTTTCCGCGCGGCAGCCGAGTTTTTCCCAGCCCGCTGCGGCATATACGCTGCTGAACAACCGCCGTGACGAGCCGACTGAACCCTGACTCCGGCCGGGAACGCCGCGATCCATGCCGCTAGGTCATCCCTTTGACCGCACCTATTGCATCGGCCTCGCCTGCTGCGGGGAGCGGCGCGAGCACGCCGCGCGCGAACTGGGGCGCTCGGGTTGTCACGATTTCCAGTTCTTCGATCCGCCGGACCACGAAGGCTCGCTGGTGGCCGAGTATCGCCAGCGCGGATTGGTGCCGGGTTTCCGCCTTGCTTCCGTTGCGGTCGGCGCGAGTGCGACTGCCCCAACAATGTGCCCATTGATTGCCCAGGTGGCGACGTTCATCACTCACCTGCGCCTGTGGGGCGGATTCTGCGGAACGATGCAGGTGTGGCCCGGGTTGTGGAAGCCGACGTCAAGTTCAACGACTACGCGCCGGCAACTGGCCGCGTTCTGCCAGCGGCACGGCTATCCGAAGCCCGTTCAACTCGCATGTTGCGCGTGATGCCACCCCCGGCGCCGTCCGCGCCCGCACTCGCGCCGGCGGATCGTTTTCGTGGCGCTCCGATTCGCGAGGTGCAACCGGGGATTCTCGGCGGCTCCGGCCGTTCGGGGACGACGCTGTTGCGGGTAATTCTGGACGTGCATCCGGGAATCTGCTGCGGGCCGGAATCGGATCGCTTCCTCCTCAAACCGGCGAGGTGGCCGCGCTGGCGGACAAGATCGCGTTTAAGGCCACCGGCAACGATCTCCTGCTCGAACTCGGTTAAGCCTCTTCGCCGGACGGGTAGCTTGGCTGGAGCCGGCGCGCCGTCTCCCTTCACCCTGAACCTCGCGCTGTCATGATCGATCCCCTTGGTGACCACCTGATCTTCCTCATCTCCCAGCCGCGCGCCGGCTCGACCCTGCTGCAACGCGTCCTCGCGGGGCATCCCGAGATCTTTGCCACCGCCGAGCCGTGGCTGATGTTGCATCCGCTTTACGCCCTGAGAACGGAGGGCCTCACGGCTGAATACGACGCGGGCCAGGCACGGGCGGCACTGAAGGATTTTTGCGAGAACCTGCCGCGAGGCGAGGAAAGCTACGTCGAGGCGGTGCGCGCGTTTGGTGTCGCCCTCTACAATCAGGCGCTCGCGCCGTCCGGGCGGAGCCGTTTCCTGGACAAGACGCCTCGCTACTATCTTGTCTGCGACGAGCTGCGGCGGGCGTTTCCGCGGGCGAAGTTCGTGTTGCTGTTGCGCAATCCGCTCGCGGTGCTCGCGTCCATCCTCACCACCTGGGTGAAGCAGGACTGGCCGCGGCTGGATCGACACCGGCTGGATCTGGTCCGTGCGCCCGGTCTGCTGGCCGAGGCGATGACCCGGTTTGGCGACCAGGCGCACGTAGTGCGCTACGAAGACCTCGTGGACGCCCCGGAGGCGACGGTTCGGCGGCTGTGCGACCATCTTGGACTGGAGTTTCAGGCGCGGATGATCGACTACGGCGCCAACCCCCGGCCCCGCGGCCGCATGGGCGACGCCGTTGGCATTCACCGGCATCAGCGGCCCGTGACGGAGAGCCGGGACCGGTGGATCGAAGTGTTGCGCGGGCCCCGCGAGCGGTTGCTGGCGGAGCATTACCTCGATGCACTCGACGATGCGGTGCTGGCAAAGCTCGGCTACCCCAAGGAGGAACTGCGGGCGCGCCTGTGTTCGCGGGCGGTCAGGGAAGGCGCGGTGCGCCCGGCCTGGGTAGCACATGCCGCGGCGTTCTTCGGTGGGGCGGAATCCGTGCCCGGCCAGGGACCAACCTCGGCGCCGGTGAACCGGGCCCATTCGGAAAAGGCGCGAGACTGCTGGAACATGGCCCGCATGGAGGACGCCATGTTCCAGCGCGTGTTCACCAGCGCGGCCATCAATGCCATAAGCGAGGAGGAGAAGCGCGCGGCCTGGGAACGGTCGGCGCGACAATCGGCCAATCTGGTCCTGGAAGGGTTGCCGGCCCGGGCCGATTGGCACGTGCTCGAGATTGGCTGCGGCGTCGGCCGGATCATCAAGCCGCTGCGCGAGCGCTTTGCCCGCGTCGATGGCGTGGATATTTCGGAGCGTATGATCGAGTTCGCCCGCCAGTATCTGGCCGATGCGCGGGGTCACGGCCGGGTGATGGTGAACTCGGGCTGCGATCTGGCGGACCTGCCCGATCACGACTACGACCTGGTGTATTCGATGATCGTCTTCCAGCACATCCGGTCGGCGTCGGTGGTGCGCAGCTATCTGCGGGAAGTGCGCCGCGTGCTCAAGCCCGGTGGCTATTTCCGGCTGAAGGTGTATCGAGCTCGTCCCGGTCTGGGGCGCGCTGATGAGGAAGCTGTGCCCGGGGTCCAGTATGGCTTCGAGGGCAACGGCTACACGGAGGAGGAGTTGCGGGCGCTCCTGGTGGAGGCGGGCTTCACCATTGACACCCTCGAAACGCGCCTGAACTGGATTTGGACCACGGCGAGGAATCCGGTGCTCAACGACGCCGCCACCGGCAGCGGGAGGACGAGCAGCACGGTTCTGTCCGAGAATCCGGCGCCATCGCCGGCGTCCGCGGTGCCTCCGGGGGAGACTCGGAACGCCGCGTCGCCGCGTTCGCTCGCGGAAGATTTCATAGCCGAGGCCGATCGGCATTTCCGAAATGGGGATCTGACCAACGCTCGCGCGTGGCTGGACCGGGCGCTGGATGTGGATCGGCCGCGCGCGGATGTGCTCCTGGCGCGGGCCAATCTCGACGTGCAACTGGGCGAACTGCCCGCCGCGCGCGAAGCGCTGGCGCGGGCGGTGGAGTTGAAGCCGGACGACGTGAGCCTGCTGGTGCCGCTGGCGTGCGTGAGCCTGAGCGTGGGTGATGTGACGGGATTCGAATCGGCGCTGGGTCGGGCGATGCAGATCGCTCCGGACGATCCGAACGTCCGCCGCGCGTTTGCCGACGCGAACTTTCAATGTGGCCGTTGGGCGGAGGCGGCCCGGGCCTATTTCCAGTTGTTGCAGACGTGGCCGGATGACACGGGGCTGTTGTTGCCGCTGGGCGTCTGCCTGGCCCGGGCGGGAGAGGCGGACGCGGCCGGGGAGGCCTTCCGGCGTGTCCTCGCGTTGCAGCCGGATCACGCCCTGGCGCGGGAAAATCTCGCCGCGCTGAGCGGGCCGACGCGGCCACAGACCATGAGTTCATCCCCCGAAGCAGTCCATACTCATCCCGTGCCGGCAGCGGAGAGCCATGTTCCATCCCGATATTTTCAACCGCCGGCTGGGGCGACCGAGCGGGCCATCTCAGTCCGGCCACGGCGCGTGCTGGGAGCGGCGCAATCGGCGTGGCAGGCGCTCAAGGGCTACTCCATCCGCCACACGGGCGAGGGTCTGACGGCCGTGGCGGCCATCCTGGAGCATATCCTCAAGAACAAACTCCGGTGCTCTTGGAAACGGAATGAACGCTTCTGGGCGCAGACGCTGGTGCTGCCCGTCGAGTGCGAGCTCGCGCATGCGGCTTCGGGGCGGTTTTTCGACGATCTGAAACCCTCGGCGTTGGTGGATCTGGGGGCGGAATTCGCCGAGGCGGAGGCGCCGCGGGCCGCCGACATCGCGGAATACACCCGCCGACTGCGCGAGGGCGCGGATCTCGGCGCGCCGCTGTATGTCACCGGCGCGCTGCTGAAGCACCTCTCCTCGGCGGCCGTCGTCGAACCCGGAGCGATCTACATGGTGGACGGAGCCCGCCGGCTCACGGCCAGCGCGCTGTGCCATCGCCGCACGGTGCGGGTGTGGTTGCTGTTGCATGAAAGTGAGTTTGCCGAATGGGTGGCGCCGGCCGAGCGGGAGGCCTTGCGCCGGCGGCTGGCCGCGCTGCGCTGGTTTGAGAGTTACCAATCCATCCCCTTGCTGGGGCTGAAGGGCCAGCGCACCTTGCGACGGTTTGAGCTGATGCCGCTGGAATGGCTGCGCGACGCGGTGGTGATGGATTTCGGCTGCAACACCGGTCAGGCGTGCCTGAAGGCGGCGCAGGCGGGGGCGCGGGTCGTGATGGGTGTGGAGGGCATGCCCGACACTTGTGAGGCGGCACGCGAGATTGCGCGACTGGTCGGCCTGGCCAACGTGCGCTATGCCCAGGTCGATTTCAATGCGCCTGACTTCGAAGGCCAGATCGACGCGGCCTGGCCGGAGCCGGTGGACTACGCGTTTTTCTTCTCCGTCTATCGCACGAAGGAACTGACTCAGCGCGAGCGGCTCTTCCGCTACGTCCTGCGCAAGGCGCGCAAGGGGGTTTTCTTCGAGGGCCACGCCGCGCCGAGGATCGACACGCTGGAGTACTACGAGTGGTTGTTCGACTGCTTCGAGGTCAAGGGCCGGTTCCTGGGCCATTCGGAGGGGGAACTGCGGCCGTTGTTCTTCATCGACGTGACGGCGGATGCCGGTGGATCGGTCGCTCCCGTCTCCCGCCCCGCCGCGGTGGCAGGGGACCGGGTCGCGGAGCCTGCGGGTTGCGCGGTAGCCGGTGTGCCTGAGCCGACGTCGCTCCGACCGCTCGCGCGCGAAGCGGAGCGTGGATCATCCGTCCCGGAGGTGACCGGAAGCGGTCGGGGTGACGGCCTGTTGGTGGCGGGGTCTGGTGCGGGCACGCGTTCGGAGGACGGGGCTCTCTCCGCCGGCGAGGGCGGGCGCGCAAGCGGGCCGGGCGTTTGCAGGGTCGAAGCATCGGCGGGCTCGTCCGCCGCCCCGCTGGTTTCGGCCATCGTGTCCACCTACGCCAGCGAGCGGTTCATGGAAGGGCGATTGCGGGATCTGTTGGCGCAGACACTCGGCGACCGGCTCGAGATCATCGTCGTCGATAGCGCCTCCCCGGAGAACGAGGGCGCCATCGTGAAGCGGTTTGCGGAGCGTCACCCGAACATTCGCTACCTTCGCACCGAGAAGCGGGAGACGATCTATCAGGCATGGAACCGCGCGTGCCGGATCGCACGCGGCCGCTATCTGACCAACGCCAACACCGACGACCGCCTCCGTCCCGATGCCCTGGAGCGGCTGGCGCGCGAACTGGACGAGCATCCCGAGGTGGCGGTGGTGTACGGCGACTTCTTCATCACCAACTCGGAGAATCAGGAATTCCATCGTCACATTCGCACCGGTTACAGCCGCAAGCCCGATTACCAGCCGGGCATCATGCGGGACGGCTGCCACATGGGGCCGCAACCAATGTGGCGCCGCTCCCTGCACGACGAGATCGGCTGGTTCGACGAGACGCTTGTGGCTGCGGGCGACTACGATTTCTGGTGCCGGGTGGCCCTCAAGCATCCGCTCCGGCACGTGCCAGAGTTTCTCGGGCTTTACCTCCACAACGCCGCCGGCATCTGCAACGGCGACACCCGCCGGACGGAGGCGGAAACCGCCGCCGTGCGACGGCGCTACCAGCGGCATTTCCCGAAGCCGCCGCCGGACCTGCCCCGGGGCGTGTTCCATCGTGAACCGTCCCGTCCCGGCCGTTACGTGAACATCGGCATGGTCACTTTTAACCGTCTGGATTTCACTCGCCGGGCCATCGAAGCGTTGGTGCGCCACACCGATTTTCCCTATGTGCTCACGGTGGTGGACAACGCCAGCACGGACGGCACCCGGGAGGAACTGCGCCGGTTGCGCGAGCAGGGCGTCATCACCAACCTC
>DATLZF010000683.1:0-3386 GCA_035574135.1 Candidatus Methylomirabilota bacterium | reverse complement strand
TGGGGGCGGCGTCGGCTGGTTCTGTGGGGTGTGTGGCGAGGAGTCCTGGGAAAATGTGGAGGTGACGGGAAACAGTGCGAGGACGACAAGCGGAGCCCACCGGCGTTTCATATGGTCCCGCGATCCTCCCGATGACGTGTCGGACCCGCGAGCATTATACCACTCGAATCCGCGACGGCCTCGGTCGCGCCGCGTCCCTGTCTCAAAAACCGCGAGCAGCCGGTCGTGAACAGCCAAGAGTGATTCGTTGCTCCTAAACGCTCACTGACCTTGGGGCGTGGACGAGAGGCTTTCGATGATCAACTGCGCTTCTTCTTTTGGGAGGCCTTTGAGCAAGGTCTTCACCCGCGCGTGGTCTCGGGGGACCCCCAATCCCTTGGCATAAATGCGGGCCAGGGCGAGCCGTGAATGGGGCAGTCCTTCCGCCGCCGTCGTTTCCAAGTACCGGAGGATGCGCGGATCGTAGGGAGCCAACCGCCCTTCAACGCCTTCTTCATAGAGGCGTTCCAGCAGGTAGTGGGAGACCTCGCCTAGCGCATAGGCCTCGCGGATCAAAACTGGAACGGCGTCCTGCACGCGGCCCTGCTTGAGCAAGGTCGCTCCGACCCCTTCCCCGTCGGTGGAGGGCGCGAGGTCGGGGAAATCCAGCCAGAGATCGGCGCGGAAGTCTTCGAAGGCCTGCGCCGCCGCTGTCGCGTCCTTGGCGTTGCGGGACCCTTTCTCCATGGCCAGTCGGCGCAACCGGGCCAACGCGGCGTTCGCTTCCTCTACGCCTTGTTCAGCCGCCAGGAACCACCATCCGATGGCTCGGGCCCAACTCTTTTTGACACCCTGTCCGGACTGGAATGCGTTTCCGAGCAGATATTGGGCTTTGGCGATGCCGTCACGGGCCGCAAGCAGCAGTTCGTCCACGGCTTCGCTGTCGCGTTTGGCTTGTTTGAGAGTCAGCCCCAGGCGGTAATGGGCGTCAGGATAGTCGGGGTTAAGCTTCAACGCGTAGCTGTAAGCCTCGATCGCGGCCGGCCAGTTCTTCAACGCGAAGTAAGCGTTTCCCAAGTTGTATTGGGCCTGGGCCGAGTCGGGAGCCAGGCGAAGGAATTCCCTCAACTCCGCGACCGCCTCGCGCCACTGTTGTTTGGCCATCAAAGCCACGGCTAAGTTGAACCGGGCTTGCACGTGGTCCGGCTGAAGCCGCAGCAGCGCGCGATATTCGTCGATCGCGCCCTCGAATTCGCCGGCGCCATACAACGCGGATGCCAACGCGAAGCGGGTTTCAGCCAATTCTGGTTGGCGCCGGACGGTTTCCCGGAGATCGCTGATCGTCCTCGTCTGGTCGAGGACTGACGGCGCCGGCCTGTTGGGGACGGGTTCACTTGTCGTCGGCCGGCTTTGAGCGGTCTGGGCGAAGGTGGGTCCATGAAGGGCTGAGAGCGCGCTAAGCACGACAAGAAGTGTCACCGGAACTGATGGGCTGGCCATGAAGCCGGGCGTTGTTCTGCGAGGCATGGCAACAACACACCATATACCAATCCCACCGGATGCGGCAACGAGAGAGGCGCGCGGCTCCGCCTGTGCGGGCCGTCGACCCGCGCAGGCTCGGCAGGTCGAGCACCGTCATGGTTTGGCGGCTCCGCGCCATTCCTCCTCGGTGATCACGCCTTTCTTGATAAGCAGCTCAATCAGCTTGTCCAGCGAGTTCTTGACGGATGGTGAAGTCGTCACCGGTTCGGAGAGTTTGGGCGCGGCCGGCGGGCGTTTGAGGCCCAGCACGCGAAAGGACGGCGTGAAGACGATCAGGTACTCTTTGTTGCGCAGCCGCACCGTGACCGGTCGGCTCTCGGCCTGTGGGAGCAGGTCCGGTCCGGAGCCGGCTGGAACGCGGAAGTAGGGTTTGCCGTCGTCGGTCTCTCCATCCTGTCCGAGGATTTCGAATCGGCTCAGAAATGAGTCGCCCTTCAGGGAATCGCGATCTTCGCCGGCGAGGTTGGTGATTTTATCCAACACCACCACCAGGGAGTCGCCGATCAGCGGATCGGGCGACAGGTTCTTCACGCTGACGTCGTACCGGTATTCGCTTGCGAAATTGTCCCGCCCTTTCAGCGTCACCACGGCGGTCGCCCGGCCGGTGAGATCGGTCAACTGATCGAGGGAAGCGGCGGCGAACGCGTGGTGGCGATCGAAGAGCCCGAACGCCGTCGGCGCCGTCCAGATCAGCCATCCGGCTGCGACGATCGCGGCGTGTGGGGTGCGTCTTGCCCGACGAAGTGTCTTCACGATCACAACTCAGCATAGCAAAGACGCCGAGCGGGATCGAGCGTTTCGCGAGTTCGTCGCCTTGACACTCCGTTCGGGCGGGGGATATTCTGCCCGCCGTCTGTCTACGACGACTGATCGTCTCATGCGGAACGCATTGCCTCGCCGAGCGCCGCTCCTGGTGTCTCGCGCCCTCGCGACCGAACTGCTGCGCCTCTACGATTATCCGGATCCGCGTCGCCGCGGCCGGATGATTCGCGGCTATGACCGCCCTCATGCGCTGCGGACAGCCCGCATGTGCGCGGCGGTCGCCCAACGGTTGGGTCATGCGCCGGAGCGGGTGAAACACTATCAGATCGCTTGTTTGCTTCACGATCTGGGACGGGCGGGGCTCGACCGCGCTCTATTCGGCCGCATCTGGTCTTGGGCGAAGGCACGCGGCATTCCAACCAGGCCGCGCGAATGGCGGGCCGTCCATCCCGAAACACGGTACGGCCGCGAGACGGAAAGCTTCCTCGCGCGCTATCGGCAGCCGCTCGAGGACGCAGGCATCCGCATGGACGGGTGGGCCTGCGAGCAGGTGGAGATGCGGCTCGGCTACGCGCACCGGCTCACCCGTCGGTTGCGTGAGGTCATGCCGCGGCTCAAGAAGCTCGGTGTGCGGTGGTTGCCTTGGATGAAGCAGGTGATGCTGTACTACTACTATCCCGAACAACTGGCGAAGGCGCGGCCGTGGGTGCGGCAGTTGGCCGAAATCCTGGTGGCCTGCGAGCAGTTCGAAGCCTACAGCAACCACCGGCGCGGCCGCGACTACTACGTGCGCACCAAGGAGACACTGGCCGAGGCCTTCGCCTATCTCGATAAGTTGCAACGCGAAGGCCTTCTCAGCGCGCCGGTGGTCGGGAGCCTGCGGCGTCTGGTCGCCGAAGGGACGTTCGACGACATTCTGAAAGAGGCGCGTGGCCGCGGCTTGACCGCCGCCGAGAGACGGCTCGTGCGAAGCGTTGCCTAGGAGACCCCTAGCATGCCCGTGAAAAGCGTCCCCTTGCGCGTCAGCATGCGCGGAGACTCGCAGATCGAGAATATTACCAAGCAGGTACAAGAGGCATTGGCGAGCACCGGGCTCCGAGCTG
>DATLZF010000682.1:0-4956 GCA_035574135.1 Candidatus Methylomirabilota bacterium | reverse complement strand
AGCCGGTCAAAGCTCTCCACTTCAGCGCCGACGGACGAAGACTTCTCGCCGCCACCGAACGCGCCGTCCGAGTGTGGCAGTTTCCCGATGGACGCCCGCTCTCGGAGGAATGGGCTCACCCCGCCCCGGTAGTCAGCGCGCAGTTCGATGCCGATGGCCGGTCCGTGGTTACGGCGTGCGAGGATTTCGTGGTTCGCATTTGGAAAGTCGGCCCCGGAGTGCAACCGGCACACACGTTGCCGCACACCGAGCGCCTGCTGCGGGCGGAGTTCGACCGCAGCGGGCGACGGGTACTGACAAGCTGCTGGGATGGCAACACCCATTTGTGGGACGCGCAGGGTGGCCGGTGGTTGCTGGCCTGGCCGCACGAGCATCGCGTGACGCATGCCGAGTTCAGTCCGGATGGCTGCCGGGTGGTCACGGCTTCCATTGATCGAACTGCCGCCATCTGGAACGTTGACTCCGGCGCTCCGTCCCCACGCTCCGTGCGCCACGACGGCGATGTCCTCTCAGCCCGTTTCAGCCCGGATGGCCGGTGGATCATCACGGCCTCGCGGGACGGCACGGCCCGCGTCTGGGACAGCGAGAGCGGCGAGCCGGTATCCGAAGCCATGCATCACGACACGGCGGTCACCCACGTTCGCTTCAGTCCCGACGGCCTGCGGGTACTGACGGGAACGGCCAACGGTTCCGTCCGGCTGTGGGATGCGGCCACGGGACTGCCCGTGTCAGATCCATTCCCGCAGGCGGGGGAACTCGTGGACCTGGCCTTCTCGCCCTGCGGACGGAGTTTCATCACCGTTTCCCACACGGGTGAAGCGCAACTGTACATGGTTTTCCAGGCCCACGGCCCGGCGCCAGCGTGGTTGGCCCCACTGGCGGAAGCCGTGGGCGGCAAGCGATTCAACTCCCGCGGCATGCTCGACGACGTGCCACCGCAGGCCATCTTCGACTTGCAGCGCCAGTTGGAGCAGACTCGATCCTCCGACCCCTACTCCGCTTGGGCAAGGTGGTTCTTGGACCGCACGGCGCTCCGTCAGATCGCTCCGGGATTGGCCTTGCGCCAGCCGGATTGGGTCGCGCACCAGATGGCCGCAGGCTCCCTGGCAGGTCTCCGGGCCGCGCTGGCCCTGGAGCCGACCAACTCCCTCATCTATGCGCAACTGGCCCGCCGATTGGCGGAACACGAAAACGACCTCCGGGCGCAGAAACAAGCCGCTTGGTGCCTGCGCCGGGCCCGCGAACTCGGGGGATCAGATGCCTCTCGGTGGGCAGAGGGCGGATCTGCGCCCGCCCCTTCGTCGGAAGCGGGAGGGCGTAAACGGCCGCCCGCCGCCACGCTTTCCACACATCCCCTGTTAGATTGACACGGCATCGACGCAACTAACCTAGGAAACAATGAGCAGCCTGGATGCGGCCATGGACCAATCTCGGAGCAACTATCTGCCCACCCGCAGCAGCTTGCTGTCCCGGGTGCAAAACCCGGATGACGGCGAGGGGTGGCGCGAGTTTTTCGGGATTTACAGCCGGTGTATCCGAGGTTGGGCGACGCGGTCGGGCTTGAATCCATCCGAGGCCGACGATGTGGTGCAGGAAACGATGGTCGCCGTGGCGCGGCAGATGCCGAGGTTCCGCTACGACCGCACCGCCGGCTCCTTCAAGGGCTGGTTGTTTACCATCACCCGCCGGTGCGTGGGCCGGCAGCTTGAGCGCCGTCGTTGGGTGCCGAACGGCGACCGCTCCCCGCTTTCACCCGTCGAACCGGCAGACTGTGCGCTCGACCAGATTGCGGACCCCACGATGGAATCGCTGGACGCGCAGTGGGAGCAGGAGTGGCGTCGCAGCATCGTCGCTCTGGCCATGGACCGCGTGCGCCGTCGGGTGAACCCGAAGCACTTCCAAATGTTCGATCTTTACGTGACCCAGCAGTTGCCCATCGAGCAGATCAAAAAGCTGCTGCAGGTGAGCGCCGCCCAAATCTACATGGCCAAGTTGCGCGTCGGCCCGCTGGTGCGTCGGGAGGTCGAACGATTGCAGGCCACCCTCATCTGACCCGACGGGGGAGTTCACGCCCCTCCGGGCCGCAACCCGCGCACCTGCGGCGGTCATCGGACGCGGTCGCAGACGCGACGGTCGTCGGCGCACCTCCCTCTGCCTGAACCCTCGAACGCGCCTCCGCCGTCGCGCCACCCGCGGAGCGGCGGGCCACGCAACTTTTCCTCGAGCGGGCAGCTCGCATCGCCGGGGAACCGCGACAACGCGCGGGAAATTTCCTTTCGCCCATGCTGGCTGCCACCCCATTCTGCCGCCATGAAGAGCGGGCATTCTCGCATGGAGTTCGATGTCGCCGTTCTTGGCGCCGGCAGCGCCGGCTACGCCGCGGCACGAACCACGGCCGCAGCGGGCCTGCGCACCGTCGTTCTCGAAGGCGGCCGCGAGGTGGGCGGCCTGTGCATCCTCCGAGGTTGCATGCCCACCAAGGCACTGCTACACGCTGCGGAAGTGCTGCACCTGTCGCGGCGGGCGCCGGTGTGGGGAGTGTACAACGAACGCACCACGTTCGACTTCGACAAGGTGATGGCGCGCAAGAATGCGCTAATCCGGGAGTTCGCCGATTATCGGGCCGGCCAACTGCAGGACGGACGATTCGACTTCATCCGCTCCACCGCGCGGTTCCTTGATCCCAGGACCCTGGCCTTGGCGGATGGCAGGCGACTGAGGGCGCAGCACTTCGTCATCGCCACCGGATCCGTCGTTGCCCCGCCGCCGGTCGCCGGCCTGGCCGAGACGGGATTCATCACCAGCGACGACGCGCTCGCGCTCACCCGGTTGCCGCGTTCGCTGATCATCCTGGGCGGCGGCGCCGTGGCGGTCGAGTTCGCCCAGCTCTTCGCGCGGTTTGGAACGCGGGTCACGCTCGTTCAACGAAGTTCTCACATCTTGAAGCAGTTCGACGCGGACGCCACCGGGACCCTCGAGGAGGTGTTCCGCCGGGAAGGCATCGACGTTTACACCGACACCCGACTGATCGAGGCGCGCCGTGAGGGCGGCGCCAAGGCGGTGATCTTTCATCAGGCGGGGCGCACGGTGCGGGTCGAGGCGGAGGAGATTCTCCACGCGCTGGGCCGTGTACCCAACACGGCCGATCTCGGCCTGGAGCACGCCGGGGTCAAAACGCGGGGCGGCCGCATCCTCACCGACGAGCAAATGCGAACGACCGCGCCGCACATCTACGCGGCCGGCGATTGCGCCGGACCGCATGAGATCGTGCACATCGCCATCCAGCAGGGCGAGATCGCAGCCCACAACATTGCCCGACCAGAGTCACCACGCGGCATCGATTACCGGCTCTTGATCAGCGTCGTCTTCACCGAACCTCAGCTTGCCACCGTCGGCCTCACCGAACAGGAGGCGCGTGCGCGGGGCATCTCGTTCCTGGTGGCCAGCTATCCCTTCAACGACCACGGCAAGTCGTTGATCATGGAAGCGCGCGACGGCTTCGTGAAGCTGCTGGCCGATCCGACCTCCGGTGAAATCCTCGGCGGTGCTTGTGCCGGGCCGCTGGGGGGAGAACTCATTCACGAGATCGTGGTGGCGATGGCTCGTCGGATGACCGTCACCGAGCTCGCCGCCGTGCCTCATTATCATCCCACGCTGGCGGAAATCTGGACCTACCCTGCCGAGGAATTGGCCGGACAAATTCCGGCTGCCCGCGCCGGGCGGAACGACACGAAGGCTTGCTCCTGAGGCCCAAACGCATGACGCTGCGATGAAATCTTGAGGGCACGATGCGAATCCGCGTCTTTCACAACTGCGGCTTGCCCCTTTCGGGGCCCTGGCTGGCGGCGGCCGCATTCCTTGCGCCATGCCTCTCCGGTCCCGCCACCGGGGCTCCGATCCGCTGGGCGGACTCCCTGAAGCAGCCCGCCGAATGGTACGGTTCCGCGGAGGCACTCCGGATCGCGGACAATCTCCTGCTCTATCAGCGGCGAACGGGCGGCTGGCCCAAGAACATCGACATGGCCCGACGGCTGACCGACGCGGATGAGCACCAGATTCGTGCGGACCAGACAAAAACCGACAGCACCATCGACAACGGCGCCACCACGCGGCAACTCGAGTTCCTCGGGCGCGTGCTGAACCACTCCCGGCAGGCCCGCTTCGAGCAGTCCTTCTTGCGCGGGCTGGATTTTCTTCTGGCCGCGCAATACCCGAATGGCGGCTGGCCCCAATTCCATCCACACCCCAAAGGCTACCAGGCTCACATCACGTTCAACGACGGGGCAATGGTGGCCGTACTCGAACTCTTGCAGCGGATCACCCGCCATCCTGCCGACCACGCCTTCGTCGATCCCGCCCGGCGCGCGCGCGCCCGGCAGGCGTTCACCAATGGAATCGAGTGCATTCTCCGCTGCCAGGTCGTCATTGACGGCCGCCGCACGGCCTGGTGTGCCCAGCACGATGAAACGACGCTCGCGCCCGCCGCCGCCCGCGCCTACGAAAAACCGTCCTTGAGCGGCGCCGAGAGCGTCGGCATCGCCCGGCTTCTGATGAGTCTGGACACCCCGGACCGCCGTGTGATCGAAGCCGTCGAGTCCGCCATCGCCTGGTTTCAAGCCGCCCGGCTGACCGGCCTGCGCGTGGTGGAGAAACGAGATCCCGCGCTGCCCGAGGGTCGCGATGTGGTAGTGGTCGAGGATCCCCAAGCCCCCCCCCTCTGGGCGCGCTTTTACGAGATCGGGAGCAATCGGCCCATGTTCTCCGGCCGGGACGGCGTCGTGAAGTTCACCCTGGCCGAGATCGAACATGAGCGCCGGACAGGCTACTCGTGGTACACCGAGGCCCCCGCGCGTCTGCTGGAGAAGGATTATCCGGCTTGGAAGAAGCGAATATCCGGAGCGGCAGGACCCGGCCGATAGCTCACCACGTCCCGTCCACGAGCAGGGCGGTGGTGTT
>DATLZF010000681.1:0-2896 GCA_035574135.1 Candidatus Methylomirabilota bacterium | reverse complement strand
TGCCGGGCGGTAAACCGCCGGCCCAGAAGTTCTGAACCAGTCGCGACTCGTCGAGAGTGAGGATGGGCCGATCGCTGCCATCGGGATCGGCACTCCGCAGCGCCAGCAACGGCGCCGGCATGGAAGCGGTCCCTTCGTTGGCATATTCCACATAGATCGTCGCCATCGTGTTCCGTCCCAGACTTCCCGGCATGATCAGCCGGGTGACAAGCCGTGGCTCGCCCGGATCGAGCAGTTCGAAGGCGTTGGTGAGAATGGCGGTGTCGCCGTCGGGCTGTTGCAATCGCACGGAGTAAACGCCGGGAGGCGCCACCCCCGGCGGAAAGCTGGCGGTGAGTTGACTGAAGGAGTCCACGGAAATATTTGTGGCCCCGCCCGCCAGCACGCCGCCGTCGGCCAGCAACTCGATTGTCGTGCCTGACTCGAAGCCTGCCCCGCTCACCGTTAGGTCAAAGGCGGTGTTGTTGGCGCTTCGCGTCGGGGTAATCCCGGTGAGATACACGCCGGCAGAAGTAACCTGAAGCGTGAACGGGCCGGGCGACGGAACGTAGTCGCCATAGACGAGCACGTTCAGCGTGCCGGGGCTGGCATTGGGAACAAGCAAGTCGCGGTTTGGGCCGGAGCCGTCCGCGGCGCTGACCGCGAAGCTGGCGCGCGTGGGCAGGCTGTTGCGTGCGGCATAAAGCTCCGCGCGATTGCCCGCCGGCACGCCGAGGAGCGACACACGGACAGGACCGCTGTTCGTCACGGTCACGATGAACATCTGAGCCTGGCCACTGCCGGTGAATTGACCACTGAACGATTGGCCCAGTGCCAGCGGGGTTTGCGTAGTTTCAAGCAACTGAAAGGCGTAGGCGACATCGTAAGCGCCGTTGCTGCTCGAAGCAGTGAGGGTGTAAGACCCGTCCGTCGGAAGGTTCACCAGACCGGAATCGTTGACCAGGTTGCTGAACCCGACCCAACCAGAGGGACCGATCAGCGTAAAGTTCACGCCGGAGGCGGAAGCATTGATAAGGTCGAACCGAACCTGCTGTCCCGCCATGGCCGAAAACGTCCAGCGATCCACGCTGAAGGGCGTCTCGATGCGCCCGTTCATTGTCTGGTTCAACACGAGCGGTGCCACATCGGGGATCACCTCCCAGAGTGCGATCAGATAATTCCCCGCCGCCGCAGGTTGCTGGATTGGTGCGCGGACTTCGATGCGATACGTGCCATCCATCGGCAGTTGGGTGGCGCTCAGTTGCACGGTTTGTCCCGCGACCGTGTTGCTGCCGCAAGCGAGCAAACCGCCGTCCGGGGCCAGTAGCCGGACCTCGGCGTAATTGAGTCTTGGCGTGAGCACGCTGGTGCTGCCGGTGTCCACAACGATCGTAAACCTCTGCCCGGCCCGGCCGAAAAAAGTCCATTCGTCCAGCTCCCGGCTCAGGGCCAGCGAGGCCGCAGTCGGGGTGCCGGAATTCAACGGGCCGCTGTCCGGAATCTGCTGAAGGGTACCGTTGGTAACGACGCCATTGACCTGCGCGGCGCGCGTATAGACCGCAAGACCGTTCAGGTCCAGCGTGCAACCCCTGGGGACAATGACCGAGCTGACGTACAACGCCTCGGCCTCGGGGCCCGGCGAGTTGTCCGATTGGTCCACCAAACGAACGTAAGTGTCGTTCCCAAGGACAAGCTTCCCGAAGGCGAACGGGCCGGTGAGGGCAACGGCGTTGGTGCCGACGTCAGGACTCATGACTTCAAGGAGTTGTGGCGCAACGGCGCGGCCGGAGCCGTCGAGCAGGGTGATGCCTTGGGGCATGAACAGGAGTGGATTCTGAATGTTCCCCAGCAGGTTGCCTCCGAGTTGGATCGTGCCCGCCGGCTGGCTGACCATCGAGTTGGTTCCGTCCAGTATCGCGGAGCCGCCAAAATAGAGAACACTTCCATCCCTGGCCAGCAGCCCACCGGTGCTGGTGGGCGCGAGGCGTGGAAAGATCCTGAGTGCGGCACCGTTCATGGCCCGAAGACTTCCGCGGTTTGTCAGGCTGGTGACCTGGACTTGAATGCCCGGGGCTGCGTCGGCCTGGAGGATGCCATGATTAAGCACACTCGACGGACTGGCAGCGCTGACCTGCGCGACGAGGGCCCGGCCGCGCACCGTCACGCCCGAACCTAACTCCAGCGAAGTCGGTCCACCCAAGCCCAAATAGATCTGATTCGCGCCGCTTCCGGCGCCGACGATCGCCCCGTTCCCTTCGATCGTCTGGGGGCCGGAAGTGAGGTAGAGGGTGGTCTGCTGGCCTCCTGAATTCAGCGAAATCGTCGCCCCATTGACCAGCTTCAAGCCGTCGGCAATCCGGAGATAACTCCCGTTGGGGATGTTCACGGCACTGGCCAAAGTAACGCCGGAAAGCGTCCCGCCGTTGGCCTCCAGTTGCGCCCCTTCCCTCGTGCTGACGATTCCGCCATTGATGGTGCCGGCGAGCAACCAGGAACCTGTCGTCGCGTCGAGCGCCAGTCCGCCGGTCAAGGTACCGTTAAGATTGACGGTGCCGCCCGCGCGATTGAACACGCCCACATCGGCCTGGGTGAAGGTGCCGTTCAGGTTCAACGTGCCGCCGTTGACGCTTAGGATGCCGGCATTGCGCCACGCTCCGTCGAGGGTCAACGTCTGCTGTGCGCCGACCACCACGCCGGACGCCGGGAGACCGTAGCCACTGCCGTTCAAACTGACCTGGCTAAAACTACCCACCAGTTCCAGCGTGCCGCCCATCGTCCCCCCTGCTAATCCCGAGATCTCCAGTCGCCCCCCTTGCGCGCGAAGCGTGCCGTGGTTCGTGATGCTGGTGGCGTAAACACTCAGTGTTGCGTTGGGTACATCGGCCAAGATCATCCCTTCGTTGAGCAACGAGTTCGC
>DATLZF010000680.1:0-5665 GCA_035574135.1 Candidatus Methylomirabilota bacterium | reverse complement strand
ACTGGGGCCCGGACCGCCGCTGGAACACGCAACTGCTTGTCTCGCGACGCAGCAACGAGGACAACGGCGCGGGCTACTTCGATTACGTGCGCTGGGCCGCCGGCGGCGAACTGACCCACCGGCACGCCGGGTGGGAGACATCGCTCGGGGTCGGCTTGAACCATTACAACTACCGGCAAAACCGGTTCGGCACCTTCTCCGACAGGTGGGACTGGTCGCTGACCTGGTCGGTCGAAAAGCGCCTCCATCCCCGGTGGAAGCTGCGCGCCGACTATCGCCGGGAGCAGGCCCTGACCGATACCCACACCGACGAATACTCGGTCAACGAAATCGCCGCCGGCGTGGTGTGGGAGTTCTGATCCACCATGACCGCCGCCCCGCCCTCCCCGCCGCCCCGCGCCCGCCAGCGCTGGGTGCCGTGGCTTGTGATCGGTTCCACCCTGGCGGTGCTGGCCGGTGTGATCCTGCTTGCGCGCGAGCAAGTGCGCGCAACGACGCGCCGGCAATTGGCGGGCCGGGATGCCGCCGTGCTCCACGCCGTGGCGTTGCTGCAATGGCGCGACGAAGTCACGGCCGCCGGCGTACCCGAAGCGCTCCACGATCCGGCGACCCAACTCACCGCCATGCTGAAGACCGCGCGCCTGGACGACGTGCTGGCCCTGCGATTGTTCACCGCGGAGGGCCGGTTCCTCGAGGCCTTCCCGGTCAACGTGCTGGAGGACGAGCTGTCGGGCGCCGACCTCGAAAGGCTCCGCCGCGGCGAGCCGACCGCGCGATTTCGCCCGACGGTTCCCCTCACGCACGTCTTCTGGCCGGAGACAGCCGAAGCCGCGGCCGCCACGACCGTGGCGCCCCTGCTGGAGGTGAACGTGCCGCTGCGCACGGCGGATGACCCTGCGCCGGCGGGCATCGCTCAGTTCATCCTCGAAGGGCACAGCCTGGCTGCCGAGTTCGAGCGGCTGGATCGGGTGCTGAACCTTCAGGCGGCAGTGGCCTTCGCCGGCGCCGGCGGCCTGTTGTTCGGGGTGATGCTCTGGGCTTTTCACCGGCTCAAACGCGCCCAGGAACTGCTGGCCCGGCGCACCCGCGACCTCCTCCAGGCCAACCAGGAGCTGTCCTTCGCCGCCAAGGCTTCGGCCATCGGTGCCGTGTCGGCACATCTCATCCACGGTTTGAAGAATCCCCTGGCCGGGCTGCAAAGCCTGGTGGCGCATCTGGCCCCAACCGGGGGCGAGCTGCAGCAGGCCCTCGCCACCACGCGCCGGATGCAGGCGTTGATCAACCAGGTGGTCACCGTCCTGCGCGAAGAAGAGGTGGGCACCCACTATGAGCTGACCCTGGCGGAACTGGCCGAGATCGCCCTCGTCCGTGTCCAGGCCCTGGCCACCGAGCGCAACGTGCGTTTGGCAACCCGGGTCGAGGGCGCCGGCGTGCTCTCCAACCGCGATGCCAACCTCACCACGCTCATTCTGGTGAACCTGCTGCAGAACGCCATCGAAGCCACGCCCGCCGGTGGCTGTGTTCGGCTGGAAGTGCGCGGTGGCGACGTTGACCACCTGCTGGCGGTGCGCGACGAAGGCCCAGGGCTGCCGCCGCAAGTACGCCAACGCCTGTTCTCGCCCTGCGTGTCCACCAAGCCCGGGGGCGGGGGCATCGGCCTGGCCATCAGCCACCAACTGGCCTTGCATCTCGAGGCCACCCTCTGCCTGCGCGAAGAGGCCGGGCCCGGCTGCGTCTTCGAGCTCCGTGTGCCGGTCAAGGCCGGCCGGGCCAAGGGGATGGCCCGGCCGCCGCCCCGGTGATAAGGTGTCGCCGTTGCATCCCGGCAGCCCGTGGCCGATCGGATCGGAACCCCGATCGCGACCGGTGTCCGGGCGGGGTTTTGACGAAGGCATGTTTCGACCGGCGCAGTGGATTCCAACAGCGGCGCGTTGCGGCGATACGCCAGGTCCTGCAGGGCCCCGTAGCCGCCGTTCGGCGCGGGAAGGGATTTTCTTCCGTGCCCGTTGTGTTCTCCGCGGCCTGCTCTTTGGGGTCGCTGGTGTCCTGTTGTGGCTGCCGACCCGGCCGGTCGCCGGCGAGCCCGCCTTCCCGCTGCGCTGGCGTTGGTCCAATCCCCGGCCGCACGGCAACAACATCGCCAGCATGGCCTACCTGCCCCTGCTCAACCGCGCCGTACAGGTGACCGAGCGCGGACAGGTGTACGTCTCAGATGACCTCGTCCTCTGGACGCCCCGTCAGAGCGGCGTGACCAACGCGCTGCGCAGCGCCGCTTTTTTCGGTGCCGGCTCCCGCCTCCTCATCGTCGGCGAAGCGGGCAAGATCCTGTGGTCGGACGACCAGGAGACGTTTCACAGCGCGACCTTCAGCGGGACCGCACCCACGGGATTTCTGCACGGGCTGGCGGTTTCGTCCACCCTCGCGGTGGCCGTGGGCGCCGGCGGCGCCGTGTACGTGAGCTACACCGGAACGAACTGGAGCCGGGTAACACCGTTCACCTCGCGCCAGTTCAACAGCGTGGCGTGGGGCGCCGCCGGATTTGTGGCGGTGACCGAAGACGGCTTCATCTTCCACAGCGCGACCGGCACGAACAACTGGCAGCCCCGGCTCAGCGCGGCGGCGCACTGGAACCGCGTCGGGTATGGCCTTGGCCGCTACACGGCGGTCGGCACCGGCGGCATGGTGGTCAGCAGCACCGATGGCATCAACTGGCAGGCGGAGGCGACGGGGGCCACCAACGAACTGTTCACCGCGGCGACCAGCGTCAACGGCAGTCCCATCGGCACCCGCCTCGTGGCCGGCAGCAACGAGGTGCGCGCCCTCGCCACGGGCATGAAGGAGTGGTCGGACGAGCTTCGGATCACCAACGGCCCCCCGGCGTGGACCTATCTCAGTGCGCTTGGGCGTCCCGGCTTCTTCGTGGTGGGCGGACGCACGGGAATGCTCGTCGAGGGTTACACGACCAACGGGACGGCTCCGTTCCTATGGATCCCCACCTCGGACACCCTGCGCCCTTGGTTCTTCGACGCGACCTACGCGGCCAACCTCTACGTGGCCGTGGGCGACCGCGCCACCGTGATGACCAGCGGCAATGGGGTGGACTGGACGCTGGAACTGGTGCCGCCGGCCGCCACAAACGCCACCTTCCTCGGGCTGGGCGGCAGCGACAATCTCCTCCTGGCCGTCGGCACCGGAGGGCAGATCATCCTCAGCACCAACACGCCCGTCCCCGCCGTGGCGGGCGAGGATCTCAGCCGGACCAACGAACTCGGCGTGATCTGGCACCCGGTGCCGGCCTTCACCACGAACGATCTCCAGGGCGTCGCGCATCGCGACGATCGCTTCGTCGTCTGTGGCGACAATGGCAGCCTGTTCGTGAGCAGCAACGGACTGAACTGGGCGGCCGTGGCCTCGCCCACGACCAACTTCCTCTCCGGCCTGACGGCATTTCCTGGCGGCTTCGTTGCCACCGGTGAGCGCGGCACAATCCTGCGCAGCCCCGATGGATTGAACTGGACGGCGCTGACGCCACCCACGACGAACTGGATTTGGCGCGTCCGCCACGTCGGCGGCCGTTTGATCGCCGCCGGGCAGAACGGCGTGCTCCTCACCAGCACGGATGGCTCGACCTGGGCCACAGCCGTCAGCGGCACCAGCTATTGGTTGCACGACGTGACGTGGGTGGACGGCACCTGGTTCGCCTTTGGCAAGTTTGGCACCTTCCTCTCCAGCACGAACGCCATGAACTGGACCGCCCGCGACATCCCCACGCTCAAGTCGCTTTACGCCGCGGCCACCGATTCGCGCCAGCTCCTGGCCGCTGGCGTCGAGGGCATCATCCTCCGGGCGCCCGTGGTTCCGGACCTTACGCCCGTGCGCATCCTCAGCTACCAGCGCGTGGCCGTGGCCGATCCGCCATCGATCAACAACGTCTTCCTGTTTGGTGGCCGGCCGGACCAGCGTTTTACGCTCGACTACCGCGCCAGCTTCGACACGAACCAGTGGATCAGCGGTCCCATGCTCGAATTCACGGACGGCTCGGGCACGCTTTTCTACCTGGACCCGCTGCCCGCCAGTCCGCCTTCGTCCGAGTTCTACCGGGCCACGCTGGTGCCTTGAGTGGCATGCGTCGATGCTGACGCACGAAAAGGCCGATCGGCCCTCGCGGCTGCCGTTCTCGTGCGATCAGGATGACGCCGACCATGGCCAATTGCACTTGGGAAGGACGCCCGCTCGACCTCGCCGGCGTCTGTGTCGGCGGACGTGGGAACGAATCGGCTCATGCCGGGCTTCACCCGTTTTGACCCAACGGCGCGCCGAACTCGGGCACATGCGAGTTCACCACACGGTGCGGTGGATCGGCCTCTTCCCACCCACCGCGAGGGTGCGGCCGGCGGAGCCCCGGGGCGGGCGCGCTCCGCGACTCCCACGACATCGGTCCGGATTACACTTCCGGAGTCAGGCCCAGCACGATGTCGAATCGGGCTGCCAGTTCGCCGGCCTTGGCGCCGGGCAAAGGCGCGAAGTCCACCGTCACGGCCGCCCGCGCCTTCTCGTCTTTGATACCCATGTAGATGCCATCCTTGGCGTTACCAGGATGGCCCCTGATGTAGCACTGCGTCGTCAGCAAATCCTTTCCGCCCCGCTTGATCTTGTAGTGAATGTGCGGGGTGCGGCCGGGATAGGGCACCGGTTTGATGGTGCGGAACAGATACTCGCCGGTCGCGCCGGTCAGGAAGCGACCGAAGCCTTGAAAGTGGCGATCCTTCTTGTCCGCGTTGCCGGTCTTGCTGTGGAGATAAGCGCCGTTGGCATCGCACTGCCAGATCTCGACCACAGCGTTGCGAATCGGATCTCCCTTGGCGTCAAGGATGCGCCCGCTCACGTAAGTGATCTGCCCGACCGCCGGCGTGAGGGCGTCGTTGATGACGATCAGGTCGTTGTCGGTATCGAGCGGGAGTTTGTCCGGATAAAACGGCCCCTCGGTTTGCGCCGGGGTCCGAATCAGTTGTTCGGCAAAGGCTCCCGGCACCGTGAAGAACAGGGCGCTCAGGCCCAGACCCCGGAGAAAGAGCCGGCGGTCGGTAATGAAGGAGGCGTTCATGGCGTGATCACACTCATGCAGTTCACTGCTTAGACCGCTGGGTAGCACGGCTGATTACGCATGGCCATTCGAAATCTCGGGTTCACCCGGCCAGCCGCGCCAACCGGAGAAGCCCGGCGCCGGCCACGCCCCACGCAAGGCTGTTCACAATGGACGCGGCGGTTCCCAACCCCCGGGGCGTGGCTTCGCCCGGCCACGTCCGCAACAGGAGCTTTCGCGGCGCCAGCAGGATGTCCTCAACCTCGACCAACGCCAAGATGGCGGGATCGAGGTTCACCGCCCGGGGCGGAATACGGCTGGCCACGAAAATCACACCGCCCGTCGCCAGGACGACCAAAAAGTGAACTCCGGCCCACAGTAGGGCCGACTTGGCCAAGGAACGCAACATGCGCACGTCTTCTCCGATCCGTCGGTTGCTGTCCTCAACCGGTGGCGAGGTCCACCTTGCAGGCCGGTTCCATGGGCGCGGAGAGGAACCGCCGGGCCAGCAGGGCGAAGCGCTCTGTCTCGTCCGTCACAAACGGTCGGATCACCCCGGCCCGCCGCCGGCCCGAGGCCACA